>CAYGFJ010000112.1:0-5527 GCA_964349115.1 uncultured Francisellaceae bacterium | reverse complement strand
ACATTCCATCAAAAGAATTTTTTCAACAATTAAAAGCAAAGCTACAGCTTCATGGCGCATAGTTTATCGCTTTTAGCTGAACAAGATATTGAAAGCATTTCCAATTATATCCAATCGGACAACCCACGTGCCGCTTTAAAGTGGCTGACTGGACTGGAAAAATCGTTTGATTTGTTGGCTCAGAATCCCATGATGGGATATCTACGACCAAGCCTTACCGCCTTCCCTGTTCGGTTTTGGCCCTATGGAAACTATCTCATTGTTTATACCATCACACATCTTGTAGAAATTCAAAGGGTACTTCACGGCTACAGAAATATACAAAATTTAATTTAATAATGACGACTCACTTTTGACAGGCCTACTCAAAACCAGTAGATTACAAGCCTTCGCGTCATAAAGGAATTTTGCAAAAATGAAAGTTGCCCTGATTTGTGGAGGCCCCTCTTTGGAACGGGGCATCTCTTTGAACTCTGCCCGCTCCCTTTTGGATCACTTGCAAAGTGAAAGCATTGAGGTTGTTCCGTTTTATCTCGACTACAAAAAAAACGCCTATGCGATCTCCAATGCACAGCTGTATTCCAACACCCCTTCAGACTTTGACTTTAAATTGCAGGAAACCGCCCAGGCACTGTCACAGCGCGAGTTTATCAAACGCTTGCGAGCCACTGACTTGGTTTTCCCTTGTATGCATGGGCCTTATGGCGAGGATGGCGGCATTCAAAGCTTTTTAGAAAAGCACAAGATTCCTTTTGTCGGCTCAGGCAGCAAAGCGTGCAAAGCGGCTTTTGATAAATTTGACTCGAATGAATTAATCAAAAAAGCCGGTTTTTACACCCTGCCCTCAGCCGTTCTCAAAATTTACCACACGGATCATGAGGCCATTATTCGGGATTTTTTTACGACCCATGATATCAAACGCGCGGTGGTGAAACCTGCTTCAGGCGGCTCCAGCATTGGGGTGTTTTCAGTGAATACGCCAGAAGAAGCCCTGGAGCGCGCTCAATATCTTTTTAGCAAACGCATGGACACCCGTGTGGTCCTGGAACCCTTTGCCCAAGGGGTCGAATTCACAGTCATCATTTTGCAAAACCGCTTTGGCCTCCCTGTCGCGATTTTGCCGACGGAAATTGAAACCGACTACACTCAAAACCAAATCTTTGATTATCGAAAAAAATACCTCCCCACCCGCCATGTGACTTACCATTGCCCACCGCGCTTTAGCAATGAAATCATTGAGAAAATCCAGATTGAAGCAGAGCAATTGTTTGCCCTCTTTGGCATGCGTGACTTTGCCCGTTTTGATGGCTGGCTCCTCGACAATGGTGAATTGTGGTTTTCAGACTTCAACCCCATCAGCGGGATGGAGCAAAATAGCTTTCTCTTTCAACAGGGCAGTCGTATTGGTTTATCACATCGTGATGTTGTGGAATTGGTGGTGGAGAATGCGCGGGCTCGAAGCTCAACCCCCCCCGCCCCCCTGGTCAGGGGGGAGTTGGCCTCCCTGACAAAACCCATCCACATCCTCTTCGGCGGCAACACTTCAGAACGCCAAGTCTCGCTGATGAGTGGCACCAATGTCTGGCTCAAGCTGCGCGACTCCCCTCTTTACGACCCCAAACCATTTCTATTGGATCTAGATGGCCAACACGTCTGGCGCCTGCCTTATCAATTGGCCCTCAATCACACCGTCGAGGAAATTGTCCACAACTGCGAACATGAACCCCAGCATCGCCAACGCTTGGCCTATTTGGAAGACAAAGTCCGTTTAAAATTGGGACTGTTTAACCCCAAAGATTCCAATCAATTTTTCTCTCCTGAAAAAATGACTCTGGAACAATTTATCGATCAGGCGCCCAGCGTTTTTATTGGCCTCCACGGGGGGGTCGGCGAAAACGGAACCCTTCAACATCTTTTCACACAAAAGGGCATTCCCTTCAACGGACCCAATGAAGCGACCTGTCGTCTTTGCATGGATAAGTGGGAAACCAGCCAATTTCTGGCAAAACAAAACCTGGAAGGTGTTTTGCCTATTTTGGGCAGTACCATTGAAACAACAACCCTGCTTCGCACAACAGAGGCTGAGCGAAACATCTTTTGGAAAGAGCAATTGCTTGCCTTGAAAGCAAAAAGCCTGGTCATCAAACCCCGTGCGGATGGCTGCTCTTCAGGGATCGTCCACTTAAGTAAAGTCAGTGATTTTCACACCTATTGCGCTGCCCTAAAAGCAGGGTTGACATCCATCCCCAAAGGCAGCTTCACCCACCAAGTCGATGAAATTGAAATGCCCCGCGAAACACCCAAAAATCTTTTGCTCGAAGCCTTCGTCGAAACCGATCGCATCCGCATTAAAGGCAACCGCCTTAGCTATCGAAAAATCAGTGGTTGGGTTGAAATGACCGTGGGTGTTGTGGAACACAAAGGTGAGCTCCATGTCATGAACCCCAGCATCACCATTGCAGAGGGCGAAGTTTTGTCTTTAGAAGAAAAATTTCAGGGGGGAACAGGTGTCAACATCACCCCTCCGCCTGAGTCCTTGATTAGCACTAGTCATCTTCAAAAAACAAAAGCCTATGTCAAAACAGTGGCGACCGCGATCGGCCTGACTGGCTACTGCCGCATCGATCTATTTGTGGAATTGGCAACAGGGTGCATCAAAGTGATTGAAGTCAATGCCCTCCCGGGCTTGACCCCTTCCACTGTCTTATACCATCAAGCTTTGGCTGAAACACCGCCGCTGTATCCGCGTGCGTTTTTGGAGTCGTTGGTGGGCCCTTTGAAAGCGGGATGGTTTTGGGTAGACTAAGCGCCTTCGTCCTGGTGGCGCAGCTGGATAGCGCGTCCCCCTCCTAAGGGGAAGGTCGGCGGTTCGAATCCGCCCCAGGACGCCAGATGAAATTCTCAAATAAGAAGCGCTTTGTGCAATCTGCTGCTCTATTTAATTCAGCGATTTGCTTCATCAACATGAACTGGATGGATGTCCACTACTGGGTACAAAAGCGCGCGCGTTGGGATTGAGCCCAGACAAAGCCAGGGACTGTGTGGGAGGTAAACCAAAAATATCACACAAAGTTCTCTCCCCATCCGCAGGCAGGCCCCAATACTCTTTTTCTTCAATTGCCACAGAGCCATCCCCTACTGGAGCCACTGGATTTAACACAGCAGCCGCTTTGATCAGGGCTTTATCCAATTCATGAATCGCTTTTGCAACTGCGGCAGGGTCTGGCTTGCTCCCGTGAAAGACTTGATTGCGCAGTTCGCGTAAAGAGCGCGCACGGATGAGCTGAATGCTTTTTACTGCTTCAGCCAAATCAGCGAGAATCATTTCCCTTGCCCGAGGGCTTAAGTCGAAACTGAGATAATGAGCCAACTCTTTGATGGTCTCGATGACTTGTTCCCTATTTTTTAATGCAAGGGCATTAAAATCAAGCTGCCGAATATTGGCTTGCAGCCAAGAAAACGATCTATTTTCAGCATCGGCCTGGCCGCTGTCTCTAAAGTAGAGAAAACCAATGACATCACGATGATCAACACCTTGTAGCACCCTCTGCTCAAAATGCTGTGGGGTCACACCAAAACCCATATGCGCCCAGAGCGTACGCTCACAAAAATCGCTTGCTGTATCAGCTCTCACCAGCGTTTGAATCATCGCAAATTTTGCTTCATAAAATTGAGAAACCGCCTCAGACTTAGGCGATAGCGCTTCCTCATTATATCCATACAAAGCCAGTGCATGATCGAGCTCAATACGACCCCCTGTTCGTAGCCTCTCCTTAACGCCCTCCATTCTTGTCGCTGCTTCTGCTTCTCTCATTTCATTGACAAGAAAGATCGTCAGATCCTGAGCAGTGGGCGATGCCCTCTTTGGACTTCCAGCACTCATGGCAGGCGACATTGGGTCATCGGCTGCTGGCGCTGCCATTTGAGTCCCTTCATCTTCAGAGGCACTCTCTTCTGCATCCGCAACCACTGCTTCAGCTTCTGCTTCAGCTTCTGCTTCAGCTTCTGCTTCAGCTTCTGCTTCAGCTTCAGCTTCAGCTTCAGCTTCTGCTTCAGCTTCTGCCTCTCTCATTGCAGCCTCGATCGCCTCGTCTCTCATCCGTCTTGCACTGATGGCCTCTGATGCAATAATGACTTGCTCTGCCGTACTCATGGTGCTTTTTAAGTGATTGAACCATTCTGGATCTACAATCAATTCTTGTTTGATCTTGACAATCAGGTCCCCTATCCTTGCATCAGCCAGTTCTTGGATGCGCTGGAAAAACTTGCCTGCTATCAGGCGCCTAAGCTCAGAAAATTCGCGGTCGCTTTGATAGGGTCTCAGCGCCTGAATACGCGCATGAAACTTCTTACAACTTCCCTGCATTCTGGAGACTCTTGTTTCAAAGCGCCCAGCCTCTTGAGCAGCTGCACGCAACACCTCTGCCTGCTCAGCGCGCTCTGCTGCATCACGCTCAGCCCGCAGCTGATCAGCTTTCGCTTTGTTGACCCCAGCGGTGTGCAGTGCTTCCAAGGCCTGCAATTCATTACAACAAGAGATTAATGTAGTCAAGAAATCAAGATGATCTGCTACAAATGCGGCCTGATCTGATGCAGTGGCATACTCGCCCGCTGTCGCCACCCAGCGGTCTTCACTGATCATGCAGAGTGTCTCGCGATCTCCAGCACTTAAATAGGGAGATCCTTTCAATTTGCCTTGCAGCATCTGAATGGCCTCTAAGGCTTTATCTGCCTTCCGTGCATCTACTTTAAAATCATGTCTGGGAAGCTCACGGACAGAAGCCAATTCCGCAGCTGCCCCCGCTGCCCCCTCTTGATTTTTCTGTTCTCTTTTCAAGAGACCGAGCATCTTTCTTAGTGAAGTGATGGCGTCCTTAGCACGGGGTAGATGCTCCCGTGAATGCCCCAGGACATCCTCAATCGCAGCAACCATTCCAGCATCCAGCATCGCCCTTAAAATAGGCGTTCTTGCTGAAAACACATCATTAAAAGAGATGTCGGTCAATGCTAAAGCAATTGCTTTTTTGAGGGCCTCATCCCCTGTGCGTAATAAATCAATTATGCGGGAGAGCAGCCCCTCTTGACGGCCCAGCAGCACTTGATTAACAGGATGATTAAAAGCAATTGAAGACAAGGCGCGCACAACGGAAAGTTGTATTTTTTTGTCGTCTGACTCCAACAAGCCCCGCAGCATTGGCATGACATCAGCCATCTGATCTCGAAGAGAAATCGCAACACGCGAGGCCTCCCTCTCTAATTTATACATAGCAGCTTCACTTGCCAAACACCACAAGACTTCCAGCACTTCTTTTTGCATGCTGGACGAACCTGTTTTTAATAGATCAATGAGTTGAGGCACAACAGGCTTCAGGCCACTCAGTTTTCTTTTATTGTCGGTACTCAACGCCATCACCCGGCCCAAAACCCGCACCGCATTTTCCTGCACGGTGGGAAGATCATCTCTGAGCAGGTTCAAAAATGAGTGAAGAAGGGTGTTTGAAATCAGCATGCCCCCATTTTGAAAGGC
>CAYGFJ010000111.1:1708-5531 GCA_964349115.1 uncultured Francisellaceae bacterium | reverse complement strand
CTTTTGGCTTATCCTGTTTTACGTCAAATCAAAAATAAAATGGACCCCCGCCATTACAATGGCGCGAGCTTTTTAGGCTTAAAAGGGACGGTGATCAAAAGCCATGGTGGGGCCGATGCTTTGGCTTTTGCAACCGCCATTGATGCCGCCATTGAAGAAGTTGCAGAAGACATTCCTCGCCGCATCCACGACACCCTCGAAGCTGGGCTTGAATCAGCAGAGGAAGCTGCATGAACACAAAAATTGCGGGCGTGGGGGGCTATCTTCCCCAACGTATTTTGACCAATGCCGAACTCTCCACCATGGTGGACACCAGCGATGAATGGATCCGTGAGCGCGTTGGCATTAAAGAGCGTCGCATTGCCAACGAAAAGGAAACCAATGCCTTCATGGCGAGTGAAGCCAGCAAAATTGCCTTAAACAATGCAGGCATTGCCGCCTCTGATCTTGATTTGATTATTGTTGCAAGCTGCACCCCTGACCGCCTGATGCCCAGTATTGCCTGTCAAGTACAAGCTTTGATTGGAGCCCAGTGCCCCGGATTTGATTTGAATGCAGCCTGCGGAGGGTTTATCTATGCGCTCCACACGGCCAAACAGTTTTTTGATGCAGGCAGTGTCAAGCATGTCCTGATTGTGGGTTCAGAGCTCATGTCCCGGATTTTAGATTGGACCGACCGTTCCACCTGCGTATTATTCGGTGATGGCGCGGGCGCAGTGGTCTTGTCTGCCAGCAACGAGCCTGGCATTTTGGCCTCGCATATTTTTGCCGATGGTCGTCAAGGTGATTTGCTCTACGTTTCCTCACATTTTAGAGAAGATCCTTTCACCGGTGCCTGTCGCTCACCCCAAGTGAAAATGGAAGGCAACAAAGTTTTTCGTCACGCCGTCGAGGGCATGGAAGCAATGGTCGATGTTATTTTGAAAGAAGCGGGTTGCACCCAAGATCAAGTCGATTGGCTCGTTCCCCATCAGGCCAATGAACGCATCATCACCGCGACAGCCAAAAAATTGAACTTGTCGATGGACAAAGTCATTTTAACCCTGGGGCACCATGGCAACACCACGGCGGCCACCATTCCCTTAGCGCTTTTTGAAGCGGTGAGCAGCGGAAAAATAAAACGTGGCGACCTTTTATTGCTGGAAGCTTTTGGCGCTGGATTTGTCTGGGGTGCAAGTTTAGTACGATTTTAGACAACAAGGAGGAACATCAATGTTAGCGTTTATTTTCCCAGGACAGGGGTCCCAAAAACTCAGCATGATTCAGGATTTTTATAAAGAATCAATTGTTCAACACACCTTTGAAGAAGCCAGTGATGCCTTGAATTTTAATGTGATGCAGCTCATTACTGAAGATGAGGCCGCCCTCAATCAAACTGCTTTTACCCAGCCTGCTATTTTGGCGGCAAGTATTGCGCTGTATCGCCTGTGGGAACTGAGCTCCCAACACCGTCCCCAGTATTTGGCTGGACACAGTTTGGGAGAATATACTGCCCTGGTTGCAGCAGAAGTTTTGTCTTTTCAAGACGCTGTAAAATTGGTGCAGCTTCGCGGTCAACTGATGCAAAAAGCAGTGGCCCCAGGCCAGGGTGCTATGGCTGCAATTTTAGGCTTGGATGATCAAGGTGTCATCAATGCGTGTGCTGAAGCCGCGCATGGAGAGGTGGTGTCTGCCGTCAATTTCAACTCACCAGGTCAGGTGGTGATTGCAGGTGAAGCCCAAGCCGTGACGCGTGCCATCGAAACAGCCAAAGCCTTGGGAGCTAAACGTGCTGTGCCTTTGCCTGTTTCGGTTCCCTCCCATTGTCTTCTCATGAAATCCGCTGCTTTAGAATTGGCCCGTCATTTTGAAACTGTGACTTTTCATCCCCCCATTATTCCCATCATCCAAAACATTGATGGCGAAATTCATGACAGCGTTTCCAGCATTAAAGACGCTTTGGTTCAACAACTTTACAACCCCGTTCAATGGGTCAAATGCGTACAAAAGTTGGCGCAGCTGGGCGTGACCCGCTTTGTAGAATGTGGCCCTGGCAAAGTATTGACGGGTTTAAACAAACGCATTTTGTCTGAGGGACAATTCTTGAGTTTAGAAGATCATCCATCATTTGAGGAGGCATGCGCATCATGAGTCAAAAAATTGCATTGGTAACGGGTGCAACCCGCGGCATTGGGGCTTCTATTGCTGAGGTCCTTGCCCAAAAAGGCTTTTACGTCATTGGCACCGCTACCAAAGAAGAGGGGGCTGCCATTATTTCCAAGCGTTTGGATTCACAAGGGGAGGGGCGCATTTTAGATGTCTCCAACAGCGAAGCCGTGAGCATTTTCATCAAAACCCTTCAAGAAGAAGAAAAAGTTCCCTCTGTTTTGGTGAACAATGCGGGGATCACCCGTGATAATTTGATGATTCGCATGTCCGAAGAAGACTGGCTTGCTGTCATCAACACCAATTTAAACTCCATTTTCCGCCTGACCAAAGCTTGCCTTCGCCCTATGATGAAAGCCGAATGGGGGCGCATTATTTCCATTGGTTCCATCGTTGGCACCACGGGCAACCCGGGTCAGGAAAATTATTGCGCTGCCAAAGCAGGCGTCATCGGTTTCTCAAAGTCTTTGGCTCAAGAAGTGGGTTCCCGCAACATCACCATCAATGTCGTCGCCCCTGGCTTCATTGACACCGACATGACCCAGGCCTTAAAGCCCGAATACCGTGATATCTTGATTGATCGCATCCCTTTGAAACGCATCGGAAAACCCGAAGACATTGCCCATGCTGTGGGCTTTTTAGCCTCTGACGAGGCGGCCTACATCACCGGGCAAACCCTCCATGTCAATGGTGGGATGGTGATGGTTTAAGGTGTCGCTGATACCGTCCGTGGGCCGTTGGAGCTGGAGTTCGTAGCTTGGTAAAGCGAGGTAAAGTAGAGCATTTTTAGCAAATCAAAGAAAGGTTTGATAAAGGCGTGGGCGATCAACAAGATGACAGCGACTACCGCCAAAGGGATCCAGGAAAAATGGCCATGAAGACCGATGTTAAGAAAGCCAATGAAGCAGGCGAGGCCGCCCAAGATGAGCGTTAAAAGGCCAAAGACCAGGCGAAATAAAAATTGAAGGACGTCAATGCCAATCATGCCGCCGATGCTGGCGCTGGCATTGGAGATCAAATCTTTGGCGCGAAAGACGGCGGCGTGGAAAGAGAGCTTTTCGACAATCATGACGGGGATGGCGTAGTAGGTCGCCATGTCCCAGGCTTGTTCCAAAAGGGCACCACCCGTCAAGCTGCCTAACAGCCCTGGGTTATTGCGTTTGTTTTTCTTTTGTAAAAAAGAGGCGATGGCATCGGTGATCATGAGCAAAATGTAGGAGAAGGTATGATGTTTGGTGGCCCTCCAGGCGAATTTTGCGCTTACTATTTTTTGGAACCTGAGTTCCTCATAAATCATACAAGATTCAACAGCCATGTAACGGACCCGCAAAAAAGCACGGAAAGGAAAGAGGATCAAGATGACAAACACTGTGAAGCCCAAAAAATGGAGGACGGCCTCAGGACGAAACGCCATACCAAATAAGCCCATCAAGAGGCAGGCAAAGACGATGAGATTGATCAAGGCCATATGAAAGCAGGGGTGGAACAAGTTTTTGTTTTTGTTGGCAAGGTGGAGACATTGGGAGAACAGGGGGCCGCAGGATTTGAGACTTTTCATTTTGTTTTTGCTCCTATTTTGGATTCAGTGCCTTTTATTAGCTTATGGACATTCGCTTTGTGACGATACAAAATCAGCAGTGCCATCATCAAAAGTCAGCACAATAGTGCGTGGCGGAAC
>CAYGFJ010000111.1:0-1698 GCA_964349115.1 uncultured Francisellaceae bacterium | reverse complement strand
GATCAAGGGAATCCAAGTGGTATGACCTAAGAAAACAGCGCCAAAAATCGGGGCGGTGATCAAAGCGACCATAGAGGCCAGGGACGAGAAGCGAAAGCAGGCAGCCACAATCAGCCAGACCACGCCGACGGAGAGACCCAAAAGGAAGTGAATTGCAAACAAGCAACCCATTGCGGTGGCCACGCCTTTTCCACCTTTAAAACCAAAATAGAGGGGAAATACATGGCCCAAGACGGCAGCTACAGCAATCCAACAGAGGCTTGCAAAGGGTAAGTGGAAGAAGTGGCCGATCAACACCGGGATCACGCCTTTTAAAACATCCCCTGCTAAAGTAAATCCTGCCGCAGTTTTGTTGCCGAGACGTAAAACATTGGTGGCTCCAGGGTTGCCTGAGCCAACACTTCTGGGAGAAGGCAAATGAAACAGCTTGCACATGACAATGGCGCTGTTGATCGAACCTAAGAGATAAGCAAGTAAAATTAAGGTGTACATGAAAGGGGCTCCCTGTTAAGATGACCCTTCATTCTAAGCTGATTCACTGATTTTGCAAATGAAGAAGAACACCCTCATCATCGCTTGCGTATTGATTGCCATTGTCATTGACACCATGGGCATGGGGCTTGTATTTCCACTTTTGCCTGATTTGTTTTTTAATACCCACTCCCTTTTGCTGCCGGTGCAGGCGTCCTTGTCAACACGTGATTTTGTGTATGGCCTCTCCCTTGCGCTCTGGGCGGGGGGCATTTTCTTTGGCTCACCCTTTTTGGGAGAATTGTCTGATCGGTATGGCCGCAAGCGGGTTTTGGCCGGTTCATTAGGGATGGTGGCTTTGAGCTATCTCTTGTCTTTGCTCAGCTTGTTTTTAGGCAGTGGATTGTTGTTTTTGGCCAGTCGCCTTTTGAATGGGTTTTTCTCAAGTTCTTTTCCCTTGGCCCAGGCGGTCATCATCGACACCAGCCCGATTGAAGTACGAGCGCGCAATTTGGGTTGGGTGGTGTTGGCCGCTTCGATTGGATTTGTCTTCGGTCCCTTATTAAGTGGCAGTGCCTATCATTTTGCAGGTCCCGCGCATGGTGCAGAAGTTGCCTTTTTATCCGCCTCAGTTTTGTCAGGTTTAAATACCCTGGGGATCGCCATTTTGCTGAAGGAAACCGACCAACACCTCTCCCACCGGCCGATCCGCATTTTAAGCGTTATCACCACCTGTGAGTTTGTCTTTACTGATCGACGAGTTTGGTTTCTCTCGCTCATTTTCTTCCTGATGCAATTGGGCTGGGGCACGTATATTCAAACCATCCCTGTGATTTTGGCCCAGAAGTTTTTTTTCTCTCCCATTGCGATTAGTTTGTTTTACGCGGCGCTGGGCGGGGCATTTTTGGTGATGACCCTTTGGATTCAGCCGTTTTTATTGCGAAAGTTCGCATTGAAAAAACTGTGTTTTGTGGGGCTCTTGGGGATGATTCTTTGCTTTCTCATCAGCCTGTTTGCAGTGCATCAAGAAGTATTGTGGGGCGCCATGATTTTGCTCGCTTTTTCAGACTGTTTGGTTTATACAACCATGATCTCTCTTTTTTCAGAGGCAGTGAATAATGACGAACAAGGCCGCGTCATGGGTGGGATGGGCGCCATTTTTGGCTTAACCTGGGGAATTCTCGCATTGTGCCTGGGTGGCATGCTGCAATGGTCTTTGATTTTCCC
>CAYGFJ010000110.1:0-5553 GCA_964349115.1 uncultured Francisellaceae bacterium | reverse complement strand
GATTGCCGCACTGCAGTCGATTTTAGAAGAATGCCAATCTTTGGAAGCTTCTGCGCAACAAGGCGTTTTGCTGCAAGAAGGGGTCAACATTGTGATTGTGGGTCGGCCCAATGCAGGCAAGTCCAGTCTCTTGAATGCTTTGGCTAAAGAAGAGTTGGCCATCGTCAGCGACATTCCTGGCACCACACGAGATATTGTCAAAGAACGCATTCATTTGCGTGGGATCCCCATCCATATCTTGGACACAGCAGGCCTGCGTGACAGTACTGATATCATCGAAAAAGAAGGCATTCGTCGCACCAAAGCGGCTGCTCAAAAAGCCGATGCGCTGATTCTGTTGGTCGATGTACAGCATCCTCAGGATTTGGCGATATTGAGGAGAGAGCATCTTTCAGAAGTGAAAGCGCTTCCAAGCCTGACAGTGTTTAATAAAGTGGATCTTGGGGGAGAGCAGACGGGCTCAGATTTATGGATCTCTGCCAAAACCGGCCAAGGCCTGCCTGAGCTTGAAACTGCTTTGCTGACCCTGATTGGTGCTGAGGGAGCATCAGAAGGCCATTTCATCGCCCGTCGCCGTCATGTGCACGCCTTACAAAAAGCCCGTGAGGCTTTGGAGCAAGGCTTGTCTGCGTATCAAAAAAATAATCGCCTGGAACTCTTGGCCGAAGAGGCTCGCTTAGCCCAGGAATCTCTGTCCAGTATTACCGGTGAATTTAGGGCAGATGATTTGCTTGGGGCCATTTTTTCAAGTTTTTGTATTGGGAAATAGATTCAAGCGCGTAAGGCGTCCATGAACACTTCCCCGTATCGCTCTAATTTACGCGAGCCGACACCATTGATCTGAAGGAAAGCTTCGCTAGTGTGCGGGCGGAGAGCAGCCATTTCAATCAGGGTGGCATCGCTGAAGACCACATAAGGCGGGACAGCGGCAGCGCTGGCCAAAGTTCTACGAAGCTCACGGAGTTTTTCAAACAAGGCTTTGTCATACGTTAAATTGGCAGTGTTATTGGGAGCAGATCTGCGTTTCAAGCGAGATTGTTTTAAACGGGGTTTGGCCAAAATCAATGATTTTTTGTCTTTTAAAATTTCAGTGGCCCTGGGCGTCATGCGCAAAATAGAGTATTGGGCAATGTCTTGTTCCAAATAACCCAAGTGAATGAGTTGGCGGAAAATACTGTGCCATTCTTCCTGAGACAAGGCGCTGCCAATGCCATACGTGGAGAGGCGGTCGTGACCCAAGCGGTTGATGCGGGCATCGTCTTTTCCACGCAGAATATCAATCACATAATTGACGCCAAAGCTTTGATTGACGCGATAGACACAGGACAGAGCTTTCTGGGCATCGATGCTGCCGTCATAGGTTTCTGGAGGGTTTAAACAGACATCGCAGTTGTTGCAATCGGCTTCCAAATTTTCGTTAAAGTAATTCAGCAGGACGCGGCGACGGCAGGTTTGGGCCTCTGCAAAGCCCGTCATACAATTCAGTTTGTGGGTTTCAATGCGCTGCTGGGTTTCGTTTTCGCTTTTTTGAATCAGGGATTTGATCAATGAAATGTCACCCAAACCATAAAGCAACAGGGCCTCGGAGGGCAGCCCATCTCGGCCAGCCCGGCCGGTTTCTTGATAATAGCCTTCAATGTTTTTGGGCAAGTCATAGTGAATAACAAAGCGCACATTGGGTTTGTCGATGCCCATGCCAAAAGCGATGGTCGCTACAATGATGGGCACTTCGTCGCGACGGAATTTCTCTTGGGTTTGGGAGCGCAGTTTGGCAGGTAAACCTGCGTGATAGGGCAAAGCTTTATAACCTTGGGTTTGTAATTTTAAGGCCAGCTCTTCAACGCGCTTGCGGCTCAAAGCGTAAATAATGCCTGATTCCCCTTGATGCTCCTTTAAAAACGCAGAAACCTGCTCAAAGGGTTTTTGTTTTTCCAAAACGGTATATTCAATATTAGGCCGGTTGAAACTGGCGATATGAACAGCAGCATGCTCCAGATGCAGTTGCTTTAAAATATCACTGCGGGTTTGCTTGTCCGCCGTTGCAGTGAGTGCAATCAAAGGGATGTCAGGAAAATGCTGACGCAAGGCCCCAAGCCCCAAATATTCCGGCCGAAAATCATGGCCCCACTGCGAGACGCAATGGGTCTCATCAATGGCAAAGAGGCTGATTTCAATTTCTTTCAAACGCGTCAAGAATGATTCTGTCATCAGGCGTTCAGGGGCAATGTAAAGCAGATCCAAAGCGCCTTGGTGCAAATCACTCAAAATTCGGCGGGCCTCATGATCTCCCAAAGATGAATTGTAAAATTCCGCCGCCACCCCATTGCCTTTCAGCTGCTCCACCTGATCCTGCATCAGTGAAATCAAGGGGGAGACCACGATCCCCACCCCGGGGCGCACCATCGCTGGAATTTGATAACACAATGACTTGCCACCCCCGGTCGGCATCAGGACAAATTGGTCCTTTCCTGCAATCAACTCAGAAATGATTCTCTCCTGCAGCGGTCGAAAGCTGTGGAAGCCAAAAGTGTTTTGAAGAATGGTCAGTTCAGGTGTTTGCATGTTCATTATATTAACAGAATTTCAAGGAAATGTTATCGCATTACACACTCTTGTCAAACCGGTGTAAACCGGTATATTACTTTCCCTTTTACAGCAAAGGAGATGGGGATGTCGGGGATCAAAAAAATCCAAAAACGGGGCGGTTCGGTGGTGGATTTCAATCTTGCATTGATTGAAAAAGCGGTGCTGAAGGCCATGCAAGCAGTGGAAGAGGGCTCGGCGGCGGAAGCCAAAAGTATTGCTGAGAAAGTGGAGGCAGGACTTCTCAAAATTGCAGCACGTTTTAAAAATTTTGTTCCCGATGTGGAAGGCGTCCAAGATGCTGTGGAAAAGGAACTCATTTTGGCCCAGTATGCCAAAACCGCTAAAGCCTACATTCTCTATCGTGAGCAGCGTTCACAAATGCGGGCACAGCAAATTGAAGTGCCAGAACACGTGCGTCTCCTCGCTGAAGAAAGTCGAAAATATTTCCGAAATACTTTAAGTGAATTTGTTTATCTGCGTTCCTACGCCCGTTGGATTCCCGAAGAAAACCGTCGTGAAACCTGGGTGGAAACCGTCAATCGTTATGTTGATTTTATGAAAGAAAATCTGGGCCATGCCTTAAGCGCTCAAGAATATGAAGAAGTACGAATGGCCATTTTGAAGCAGGAAGTCATGCCTTCCATGCGTTTACTTCAATTTGCCGGAGATGCAGCCCGAGCCACCCATGTTTGTGCTTACAATTGTTCTTTCATTGCCCCCTCCAAACTCAAAGACTTTGCAGAAGTCATGTATATTTCCATGTGTGGAACGGGTGTTGGTTTTTCTGTTGAAAGTCAAAACATTCAGGCCTTGCCACAAATCAAATACCAAAGCGGCAAAAAACACTCACCCCACGTCGTGGTGGACAGCAAAGAAGGCTGGTGTGATGCCTTGGATCTTGGCATTAAAACCTGGTATGACGGGCTGGATATTGAGTTTGACTATTCCCATCTGCGCCCAGCGGGCGCTCGCTTGAAAACCATGGGCGGAAAAAGTTCAGGGCCTGAACCTTTGCGTTCTTTATTGGACTTTACCCGTATGGTCATTCTCACTCGTCAGGGCCGTCGCTTGAGCAATTTAAATGCCCATGACATCCTCTGCAAAATTGGCGAGGTGGTGGTGTCAGGTGGCGTGCGTCGCAGTGCAATGATTTCCCTTTCCGATTTGGATGACTCTGCTTTGCGTGATGCCAAGAAGGGCCAATTTTATTACACTGAACCCCAGCGCTGCCTTGCCAACAATTCAGCTGTTTATGAAGTCAAACCCAGCAACGAGGTGCTTTTGGATGAATGGCTTGCTTTGCTGAAGAGTGGCTCAGGTGAGCGGGGCATCTTCAATCGCGGACCTTTGGCAAAAACCTTGCCGGCTCGTCGGGTCAAGATTTTGAAGCAATGCAAATTGATTTCTCCTGATGATCGCGTCGTTGGCATCATTGGAACCAATCCTTGTGGCGAAATTATTTTGCAATCCAAACAATTCTGCAATTTATCAGAAGTGATTGCCCGTTCAGATGACGATGCCAAAAGTTTGCTGCATAAAGTCAAAATTGCAACCATCCTGGGAACTTATCAATCCACACTGACCCAACTGCCGTATCTTTCTAAAGAATGGACAGAAAACTGCGAGGAAGAGCGTCTCTTGGGCGTCTCTATCACCGGTCAATGGGACTGTCCGATCGTGCGTGAACCCAAAATGCTGGAGCGTCTGCGTGCGCTGTCCATCGAGGTCAATCAAGAATATGCCAAACGCTTTAAAATCAATGCCTCGAGTTGTATCACCTGTGTCAAACCTTCTGGAACGGTTTCCCAAACGGTCGATTGTGCTTCCGGCATGCATCCTCGTCATGCACCTTACTACATCCGTCGCATCCGCATTTCATCGACGGACTCTTTGTTTAAAATGTTGCGCGATCAGGGCGTCCCCTATCATCCCGAGGTGGGGCAGGCTGAGCACAGTGCCAACACCTTCGTTTTTGATTTCCCGGTGGCTGCGCCCAAAAACGCTGTCTTCCGTGATGACCTCTCCGCACTGGATCAACTCGAACACTGGAAAATCGTCAAAATCCATTTCACGGAACACAATCCCTCCGTCACCATTTCCGTTGGTGAAGATGAGTGGATCTCCGTAGTGAATTGGCTCCACGAGCACTGGGAAATCGTGGGTGGCTTGTCTTTTCTGCCTCGTAGCAATCATGTTTACCAATTGGCCCCTTACGAAACCATCAACAAAGCCCAGTATCAAGCCTTGTCTGAAAAATTCAAAAATGTTGATTTTTCCCAATTACTGCGTTATGAATTGCAAGATGAAACCGAGGCCAAACGTGAACTGGCCTGTGCTGGTGGAGCGTGTGAACTCTAAAGGCCCCTACATGTGACGCATCATCGCTTCTAAAAGTTCATCTTCAATCAGCGCAACTTCTTGTTTACAGGTGCTTTGCTCTTGCAGCAAGGTTTGCAATTTTTGTTTTTGAATGGGCTCATAGAGGGACGGCTCGCTCAACTGGACTTCGATGCCGGAGAGGCGAAGGTGGAGGGCGGCTAAGGCGGCTTCGAGTTTTTGGCATTGTTTGGCAGGGTCGGGAAGTTTTACTTTAGACGCTGATAGTGGCGCTGGGGCAGATTTTGGCTTGGGGGTTTTGCTTTGGCTTTGCAGACGAGCTTGTTCGGCCTTCCACCAGGTTGGGTAGTCATCAATGCTGCCGGTAAAAGGCGTCAATTTTCCTTCATAGACCAGATAAAATTCGTCGGTGCAGGTACGCAAAAGATGGCGGTCGTGGGAGATTAACACCACAGCGCCTTCATAGTCTTGAAGGGCTAAGATTAAGGCTTCGCGCATTTCCATGTCGAGGTGGTTGGTCGGTTCGTCCATCAAAAGGAGATTGGGCTTTTGCCAGACCAAGAGCGCTAAGGCGAGGCGGGCTTTTTCGCCGCCGGAGAAATAAGTGATGGGTTCAAAGACACGGTCGTT
>CAYGFJ010000109.1:0-5587 GCA_964349115.1 uncultured Francisellaceae bacterium | reverse complement strand
GATCTATGGGACTGAAAAGAACAAAGATATTCTGATTCACTTTTTGAATGACATTTTAGGTTTTGAGGGCCCCAAAAAAATACAAGAGATTGAATTTTTAAAAACAAATCAAGATCCTGAGATTGCCTCCAAGAAGCAAAGCTTGGTGGATGTATTATGTCGTGACGAAAAGGGGACGCAATACATTGTAGAAATGCAAGTGGTAAGACGCAAGGGCTTTGAAAAGCGTGCGCAGTATTATGCGGCCAAAGCGTATTCTCGTCAGCTTTCTGCAGGGGAGCCTTACTACAATTTGAAGGAAATCATCTTTTTAGCCATCACCGACTTTGTGATGTTTCCGGATAAAGAAGCCTACCAGTCTGACCATGTGATTTTGGATAAAAAGACCCACGAGCATGATCTTAAAGACTTTTACTTCACTTTCATTGAATTGCCCAAATTTAAAAAGACGATAGAGCAGCTCGACACTGTTGTGGAAAAATGGGCCTATTTTTTTAAAAATGCAGAAACTACTCATGAACAAGACTTGGCAAGCATTGCAGGCACTGATTGGGCCATTCAGCAAGCCTATGAAGAACTCAATCGATTCAAATGGTCGGATGCTGATCTCAACACCTATGAACAAGACGAAAAGTACGAGCGAGACGCCCAAGCGATTTTAGAGGCTGCTGAAGACAAGGGGATTGCAAAAGGGATCGCCCTTGGAAAAGAAGAGGGAATCGCCCTTGGAAAAGAAGAAGGGATAGCCATTGGGGAGGAAAATGCAAAATTTTCTATGGCGAAAGTCTTATTGGCAAAAGGAGTTTTAGTCGAGCTCATTGCTGAATGCACAGGTTTGCCTGTTCAGACAATTCAATCGCTTTAAAAACTATAGTTCCTTAATGGCAAGTCTGAGCCGGAAGCTTTGCCTGTGACACAGCTACTTGCAGCCTTTTGATATCCACTGTAAAAGGGGCTTTGCTCGGCAATAAAGTGGCAAGTAAAGTGGCATTGATCATGGCATTTTCATAATTGATGGTGAGAGTGAGTGGGCCAGTTTGGCTCAAAGGCATTGGGCCGGGTGCAGGATCTCCGCATGGGTGTGAGGTGTTTTTTAAAACGTATACATTGCTGAGGGTGTTGTTCTCGCAGATTCCAAAGATTAAGGCATAAGGTTTTTGACCGTAGGCGGGGCCGTCAGCGTCTTTGGCAGGGAGGGTGTAGCCATAAATATGGCCTTTTTCATAGGAGAGATAGGTGGTGATGGGGAAGGGTTTGTCGATGAAGAGACCGGTGGTGTCGCGGTAAGTGCCGGTGTAGAGGCCGTGGAGGGATGAGCAGAGGTTCTGGGGTTGGCTCGCGAAAAAGGGCGTGGTGAGAGAAAGCAGTAGGACTGTGCAAAACGCAGATCTGATCCCCCCTGCCCTCCTTGGCGCAAGCAAGCTTGCAAGGGGGGATTTCACTTGAGAGCAGGTCATGACAAAGCGAGCTTTATTTTTTGACTGACGGCGCCCATGTCGGCGCGACCTTGCACTTGGGGTTTTACGATGGCCCTGACTTTGCCCATGTCTTGGGGGGTAGCAGCGCTTGTTGTGGCGATGGCGGTTTTGATCAAGATATCGATTTCAACTTCGTTCAGGGCAGCGGGAAGATAGGCTTGAATCACTGTGATTTCAAAACGCTCTTTGGCAGCCAAGTCTTCGCGACCCGCGGCTTCAAATTGTTGGAGGGAGTCGCGGCGTTGTTTCAGCATTTTGTCTAAAATCACGAGAACGTCTTGGTCCGTCACCATCACGCGTTCGTCAACCTCTTTTTGTTTGATGGCTGCCAAAATTAAGCGAATGGCCTGAAGCGTATCCTTGGCCTGGGCACGCATTGCGTTTTTCATGTCTTCAGTAATGCGGGATTTTAAAGCGGAATCGGTCATGATCAGATCTCCTATTTATTCGGTTACTTGTAAATACTGATTAAAATAATCCAAATCTTTGGGGTTCAAAGTGCCCGCATCAAACTTGAGTTGTAAGAGGCTGTCGATGTAGGCATATTCAGATTGAGCCAAACTGCTTTGAGTTTGATAGAGGGTTTGGGTGGCGTTCAAGACATCAACAATGGTGGCAGTGCCCACTTTGTATTTGGCATTGTAATTGTTCAAAGTGCTTTGCGCAGCGATGACGGATTGCTTGTAAGCATTAACTTGGGATAGGTTGGCAATGACGCTCAAAAAATCTTGCTGGGCATCACTTTGGGTGGTGCGGTACAGGTTTTGCGTGCTGTCTTCAGAAGAGGCATATTGATTGGCTGCCTGTAAAGTCGATGCCATCAGTTCGCCACCAGAGAAGACCGTCCAGGTAAGGGCGAGTTCAATACTGGCTGCCGATGTTTGGCCTGATGCGCTAATTCCAATAGGAATGGAATCACGGTAAAACTGCTCGCCATAATTTGCAATCACTGAGACATTGGGCAACTGATTGCCCGCTGCTTCATGGACTGAGGCCAATGCAGCACTGGTGGTGGCTTGTTGGGCCAGCAAAGCAGCGTTTTGCGTAAGGGCCTGATGCACCCAAGTGGTTTCGTCATTGGGGACGGGTGGGATATAGGGGAAGCTGGATTTGACTTGGGCCAGATTGTCTTCCTTTTTACCCGTGAGGGTCCAGAGTGTTTCATTGGCATTGACGAGGGCTTCTTGATTTTGAACCAATTGCGCCTGGGCAGAATCCGCATTGGCGTGGGCTTGGGCCACATCAGTGTAAGTGGCGATGCCTGCTTCAAATTTTTCGCGGGTTTGTTGCAGGGTAGTATTGAGCGACAACAGTTGGGCTTGGGCAAAACTGACATTGTCTTCAGCTTCCAGGACATTGAAATAATCTTCAGCCAAGGTCAAGACAAAACTTTGGATTTGCGATTGATAAGTGGCTTCTGCCGCATGAGAAGTTTCCTTCGCTTGGGCCACCGCTGCAAATTGATTGTAGCTGAAGAGGGGTTGAGTCACGCTGACATTATATAAAGCGGTGGGATAAGTCGCATTGCTGACGATGCCAGGTTGATTGGTGTTTATTTCCGCAGCACTGCCTGTGACAGCCACTTGAGGCAGTAAGGCGGAGACGGCGATGGGGATGTTTTGATGAGTGGCTTCAGCGCTTGCCAAATCACTTTTCAAAATGGGCGAGCTGTTTGCAGCATCATTGTAAACACCGACCAAGTCATTTGCGCAGAGGCTGCTTGTCAGTAATAACAATGCAGTGCCTGATATCCAAATATTTTTCATCGAGGAGCCTCGTCAGTCAGCGCATTCACCACTTCATCCATGGCATTGGAATTCGCACCTTTGATCAAAATCATGGTGTGGGGAAGGCGGAGGGGTTTTAGGGTGGCAATCAAATCTGATTTTTTCTCGAAATAGTGAGCCCTTGGACAATGGGACAATGCAAAATCAAGCAGGGTTTTGTCGCCAAAAAAGAAGACGTGATCAAAGTGGGCGTCGTGACACCAACGGCCCATTTCTTCGTGATAATGCTGAGCTTGATCGCCCAGCTCGCCCATGTTGCTCATGACAAAAATGCGCATTCCTTTGAAATGAGCGAGGGTGTCAATGGCGTTTTTGACGGCAGTCACACTGGCATTGTAAGCATCGTCGATAATGAGGCAGCCATTTTCAAGCGTGATGGGCTTGAAACGACCGTCGATAGGGAGCACTTTGGAAAGACCGTGGGCAATGTCAGCCGGGCTTGCGCCAACGGACATGGCAGTTGCGGCAGCGGCCAGCGCATTCATCAGCATGTGACGGCCGATCAAGGGGACTGCAACAGGCTGAATGCCCAACGGGGTTTTTAAATCAAAGTGAACACCCTGTTTGTTAAAATGCACATGCTGTGCGCTCACCTCAGCAGAGGGGGCTGAGCCATACGTCACACGCTGACGTCGGGCGATTTTGTCCTGCCAAGAAGCGGCAAAGGGTTCATCCTGGTTGACAATGGCAATGCCACTGTCAGGAAGCGCATTAAAAATAGCTGACTTTTCATTTGAAACGCCCTCAAAAGAACTGAGCTTCTCCAAATGAGAAGCACCAATATTGGTGATCAGGGCGACCGTCGGCTGGGCGATGTCAGCGATATACGCAATTTCCCCCGGGCTGTTAGTGCCCATTTCCAAGACGGCAAAGCGATGGTGGGCGCGCAGACGCAGCAACATCAGAGGCAGGCCATAGGCATTATTGAAATTGCCTTCTGAGGCCAAAACTTCGCCCTTTTCTCGCAAAATGGCGGCAATCATTTCTTTGGTTGTGGTTTTGCCACAACTGCCGGTCAGGGCAATGATGGGGATGGAAAATTGCATGCGCCAGAAATGGGCCAGTTCTCCCAAGGCTTTCAAGGTGTCTGGCACAACGATTTCTGGCACGTGGCTTTGAACAGGATGATCGACAACAAGGATGGAAGCGCCATTTTTGATGGCTTCAGCAATGTAATCATGCCCATCTTTTTCACGCTTTAAGGCAAAATAGATGTTGCCCTCTTGGAGGGTTCGCGTATCGATGGACACGCCACAGGCACTGACATCGAGGTTTTGAAGAGTCGGCATTGAGTTTGGCAGATCCATGAATTTTGCCTATTGTAGCGGCTTTTGGCAGGCATGACCATGATGCCAGCTCGGGTGATAGATGAGCCCACTCTCCGCATTCGCCAACCCTGACTCGGTGCAAAAAATCTTGGCGATGATCCGTTGACACCATCAAAAAAGTCTCTATAATTGCCCGTTCCCATGCCGGGATGGCGGAACTGGTAGACGCGCTGGACTCAAAATCCAGTACTAGCGATAGTGTGAGAGTTCGATTCTCTCTCCCGGCACCATTGATTTCTCAAGTGTTTTCAGGATGCGATACAGTATAAGTCTAGATAAAATATCGAAGCCAGGGACACTCCAGGGACAGTGAGCCGTCAAACTTGACAATGAGTCACTACAAGATTATAAATTAAGCATCTCCGGAGTTATCCCGCGTTCCATAGTGTACGGCCTAATTGGTGCACGCTTGAGAACACGATGAGCTATTATACAAATTATGTGGGCATTGATAACCAATCGCACAGGTTCCCATGGTATGGAGACTGCCATAAGTACAGGTGTTGTTCATATTCTCATTAAACATAAAACCTTGAACTGCTTTGCCGTTTACAGCACAAGTCGAGCCAGGAGCCGGAGCACAGCTACAGCAAACCGCTTGGCTACAGGCTGGCTCTCCTGCAACAGCACTCCCCAGCACCCCGCAAGCTAAAACGACTGCAAAACTCAATTTCCTGACTAATTTTATATGCATTTTCATTTCCTTATGATTGTTTCGCAGCCTGTGTTTTTGCTGCGGCTGGAAGCGCACAGGTATTGCCACTGGTCACACAGCCCTTGCCATTCCAACTACAGGCATGCGGAACATTGCCGCTATAGGTATAAGAATTCATGCAAACACCTTGGTTGGTTGTAGCGCAATTCACAAGCACGGTTGGGCCGCACTCAGCTGCATAGGCAAGATTTAAACCAACAAAAGAAAGTAACAGTCCACCGATTAATTTCGCTTTCATTGCATCTCCTTATTTGTGAAATTGGAACAGACCATTGCACC
>CAYGFJ010000108.1:0-5594 GCA_964349115.1 uncultured Francisellaceae bacterium | reverse complement strand
GAAACATCTTCTTCAGCTGGATCTCAAACAGCGATAAAGCCAGTTCAAAGCTCGACGCCTTAAAATCTTTAAAACTTAAGAAAATGACTGGGGATTTGCCTTGATGTTTCTCAATATAATTCCCAGGAATCTTCGAAATGGCCAAGCCATCAAATAGCCCTTGGGTCGCAATTCCATTGACCTCTGGCGCCAAAAAGTAATGCAACATCGACATATTGAGCGACTTGCCCCAGCGCCGGGGGCGGGTAATCACAATGGCCCCAGAGGGGTCATTCAACACCGCTGGGATAAACAAAGCAGTTTTGTCTACACAGAGAAAGCCTCCTTGTATCAATTCTGCAAAATTGCTTTTTCCAATCTGCAAAGCCTTAGGCATTTTAACCCCTTCTTTCTGTCATCAATGAGGGCGATTCTGAATACCAATGAGATCAACCATTCTAAAACAGGACTCTCTGAAATCAGCGAGCGCCGCATTTTAGCATAGACGCCCTTGCCAATTTTGGCTAAGGCTTTCTCTTTGACAAGCGTGTTCAGTGCTCGACTAATCTGGCGATAGTCTGCTAAATCATCCAGGTCCGAGCGTAGAACTACTTTATCAGGCATGACTTTGATGCGCTTTTCAACTTGATAGCAAATGCTGTCTTGATATGCTACTTTTATTTCCATGCTCCTTCAAAGCAAAAATGGGACGGTTAGATTATAGCACACTCGCATTTGAAACGCAAAAATAGGACAATTAAAAAAGTTGGTCGTATTAATTGCTCGTCATGAAATAACCTTGTCATCCTCGCGAACGCGGGGACCCAGTCCAATAAACACAAAGCTTCCTCTCGAGTGGAAACGTCGAACTGTAAAAGTGAAGGATACTTCAGGCTAAAGCCCGACAGTACGGAACAAGCGATCACTACGCTGGAAAGTCAATTAGGACAGGCTTTGTGTGAGTTTAGGCTCAGGCAGCACTAGCTTCAGGCATTAAAATGGCTACATCGTTCGGAAAAAGGACAAAAGGAGTAAGGGGGACAGGAATGGTGGCGGCGACAGGAGGGGCGGGAATGGGGGCGACAGGAGGGACAGGGATGGCAGTGGTAGAATTTCTGCAGCAACAATAGATGCATAGAGCAATACCAAAAGGTATAGCAGCCAGGCAAAATGGAACAATCGCTGTATCAGATCCAAAGCCACTCTCAGTTCCAGACTCATAGCCTTTCGACAAGAAAAAGAGGCCTGTACTTGAAAAAAATGAAGCTGCTATACCCCTTCCACTCATGCGCATTTTTTATAGTCTTTTAATATAAAATAAAACATGCAATAATATAACAAATAAATTATATTATTGCAAGCTATTTTGATTTGATCAAGGTCAACGCATTGATAGTTCTGCGCCAGCAAGTGTGCTAAAACTTAAAAAGCAAGCTTCCATTCGCTGACACTCTGCTCTGTGGTATCAAAATTGACACCGATGGCGATGACCGGTTTGCCTTCGCAGCGATAGGGGTCAGCCTAACCTATGCCAACAGAGTCAGTGATTCGTTTTAACAAGCGCAGGCAAACTGGCTATCGTGAGCCTCCATTTTTAAGGGGGAAAAAAGCATGCTGGGGTGTTTTGAGCAGCGCCCCGAAAGTGCTCGATCGAAAAGGATAGCATCAGGCCTCCAATCATCTCAGTATTTTTGACCAGTTTTATCAGCTCGCTGCCTAAATTCGTCCAGAATATCCCTGTCTGGCACTTGATCAATTTTTTTGCGACAGAACCATGTAGTGCGCTCATCTTAAACAGGCTCATGCACAAGAGATTGAGCAGCTGGGTCATTTCCGCGCAAACAAGTAGGCAGCCAACTACAGGCCCACTGACTCAGACTACGCCCTTGCTCTGGAGCCGCAGCAACTTGACTTTGCACAGTCATACCAATCAGCCCTCTCACGACAATGGCTGCAGCAAAAGCACCCAGTGCAGGAGCGCCTGCAACACCCAAGACAAGATATCCAACTGCCCCAATTGCTGCTGTTTCTGTTAGGGTTGCAATCGCAATTCGGCGATCCTCGTGCGCAAAAGCAATGGCTGCTTCTTTGAGAGAGACCGCAATCGCCAAAATAGTGCCCAAATTCTTGATATCCTCTTGAATAGGCACAGGTACAGGATGTGGATCAGCCCAATGCTTGACTGCTTCAACCACGCCAAAAACAGAGAGGCCTTTCCAGGCTGTATTAACGATAACACTTGTCATTTTCGTAAAAATATTCGCTTGAATGCGAGGGGCGCATTTCGCAAATTTTACAAGGGCTTGTTCAACAGTATCCACCCCTTTAAAAGTCAGCAGCGCAGCGGCTACGACCGCTGTAAATTGATCGACCTCAGCAGAGTTGAGCTCACCCATAGCATAAGCAATGCCTGCATGCGCAGCACCCGATGTTGCCGTTGCAAAGGTAATGCCAAGGAAATCGTATATATTTTTTACTGTCGCCCGTGAAAGGCGATGCTCTGGGGAAGCAGGTGCTACAGCCATGAGAAAACTCCTTTCAAAAATTATTCTAAGCTTAGAATTTACAAAATATAACGACTCAAGTCTTCGTCTTTAACCAAATCATTTAAGGCGTCGTTTACATATTTGACGGTGATGGTCACGCTTTCCCCGGCTTCTTCAGGGGCATCGAAAGAGATTTTTTCGAGGAGGCGTTCCATCACAGTGTGGAGACGGCGGGCGCCGATGTTTTCGACTTGTTCGTTGACTTGCCAGGCAATTTCGGCGATGCGATGAATGGCATCGTCTTTAAATTTGATAGTGAACTGCTCGGTTGCGAGCAAGGCGGTGTATTGATTGATGAGGGAGGCGCTAGGCTCTTTTAAAATACGAACGAAGTCGTCGGTGGTGAGGGCCTTTAATTCCACACGAATGGGCAGGCGGCCTTGCAATTCGGGGATCAAGTCAGAGGGTTTGACCAAGTGAAAAGCGCCAGAGGCGATAAACAAAATATGATCGGTTTTGACCATGCCGTATTTGGTATTGACGGTTGAGCCTTCGACTAAGGGCAATAAATCGCGCTGAACACCTTCGCGGGAGATGTCCGCCCCTGAGGAGGCATCGCTGCGACGGCAGATTTTGTCGATTTCATCCAAAAAGACCACGCCATTTTGCTCGACATGCTCGACGGCCAAGCGCTTGATGTCTTCATCTGCAATGAGCTTAGCGGCCTCTTCATCGATCAATTGCGGGAAGGCCTCTTTGACTTTAATTTTGCGTTTTTTAGTGCGTTCGCGGTGCATATTGCGGAAAATATCCTGCAATTGCTGGGTCATGTCTTCCATCCCCGCTGGGGTCACAATTTCCATGCTCGATGGGCCGGAGACAGTCATTTCGATGTCAATTTCGGTTTCATCCAATTCACCATCGCGGAGTTTTTTGCGGAAGGTACTGCGGGCAATCGACTCTTTTTCTCCACTGCCTTCTGGTTTTTTCTCAATGATTTCATTGGCAAAACCCACTTTGTTGAACAGTTTCATGCCTTTGGGAGGGGGGAGGATGGCGTCCAGAATGCGTTCTTCAGCTTGTTCTTTTGCGCGTTCAGCCACTTTGACCTTGGCATTTTGGCGCAGCATTTTGATGGAAATGTCCACCAAGTCGCGGATGATGGAATCGACATCGCGGCCAACATACCCCACTTCTGTGAATTTGGTGGCTTCGATTTTGATAAAAGGGGCATCGGCCAATTTGGCAAGACGACGGGCAATTTCTGTTTTGCCAACCCCGGTGGGCCCGATCATTAAAATATTTTTGGGCGTGACTTCATGACGTAAATCGAGGGGAACCTGCATTCTGCGCCAGCGATTGCGCAGCGCAATGGCCACAGCCCGTTTGGCATCATGTTGGCCGATGATGTGGCGGTCGAGTTCGGCAACGATTTGTTTCGGGGTCATGATGGTCATCAGAGTTCCTCAATGGTCAAATTATGATTGGTGTAAATGCAAATGTCGGCAGCAATATGCAAACTTTTTTCAACAATGGCATGGGCCGTTAATTTGCTATTGTCGACCAGTGCGCGTGCAGCAGCGAGGGCATATGCAGAGCCAGAACCAATCGACATCACGCCCTGCTTGTCTTCGCCCATGACATCCCCCGTGCCTGAGATCAGGAGAGTGGTTTCAGCATCGGCGACCAAGATCATGGCTTCCAGTCTGCGAAGAACGCGGTCTGAGCGCCAGTCTTTCACCAGCTCCACTGCGGCACGTTCCAGGCGGCCTTGATGCATTTCCAACTTTGCTTCAAAGCGTTCGAAGAGCGTAAACGCGTCGGAAGTGGCCCCCGCAAAACCAGCCAAAACTTTGTTTTTATAAATCTTACGCACTTTGCAGATATTGTCTTTGGCGACCATATTGCCCATGGTGGCCTGCCCGTCGCCGCCCATCACGACTTTTTTGTCACGGCGTACGACCAAGATGGTGGTTGCATGAATCGGTTCCATTGTCATCCTTTTTAAACGTATTCGAAGTAGGTGGGGGTAAATGCTTTGATTTCAAGAGGCATAGTTCGTTATAATTCTCAGATTGTTTTTAATGAGGAGTCTTCATGGTCACTAAGAAAGGTCCGCTTGCCAACCGGAAGAAAATTAGTGAATTGGCTTATCGCCACGGTGTGGACAAAAAGAAAGAAGAAATGTCTGCTTTCAAAGAAGAATTTGCTGTGCCGCTCACCAATGCAGACCAGCATTTACAAGAGGTCAAAGTCTTTGTTGATCAATTGAAAAAAATGGCCGCCCAGTTTGAAGAAGCGGGCTCCACCGTCAAGCGTCAATTCAGTCTCCAAGTCAAACAAGATGCCCTTCAAGCCGAAATCCGTATGGCGCTTCAAATCAAAGCAGAAGCTCAAGCCAAAGCCGGTCTCTCTGAGGCGAACAATCTCCAAATCTGTCAAGCTTTTGTCGATGACATTCTGGTGTATCTCGCTAAAGCCGGCATTCGCTTAAATCCCCTCAATGTCATGCAAGTTCGTAAAAATCGGTGGTAGATCTGATGCGTTTAGATCCAAGGCAACACGACTTTCTAAAAAAGACCATCGTGGGTATTTTACCTGATGCGACCGTGTATCTCTTTGGTTCTCGCACGGATGATCAACGTAAAGGCGGTGATATTGATATTTTGGTCATTGCTTCGCGTAAGCTTACGTTTTATGAAAATGTGGATATTCATTATGAGTTTGAGCGTACTTTCGGTGAGCAAAAGCTGGATGTTTTGAGTTACACGACGAGTGACCAAGATCCATTTAAGCAACTTGTGTTACAAGGAGCCCTGCTATTATGAGCGAAATGCAAAGCCTGTTTAGTCAATTACAATCGAATATTGAGCGTGCTGCCAAAAAGCTTTTGGAGACTTATCGAAAAATAAATCAATCCCTTGTACCACTACCAGAAGATGACCAAGAAGAACTTCTTGAGGTCCTCACCAGTCGTTTTGCACGGCTTTCTGATTTGTATACACAAAAATTGTTAAATTTCTTTTTTAAGCTATTGCAAGAGCCTGACTTAAGCTTTATCGATAAATGTCAACGTTTGGAGAAGCTAGGCATCATCGAGGATGCTAAATTGCTTTATGCCATTCGGGC
>CAYGFJ010000107.1:3107-5597 GCA_964349115.1 uncultured Francisellaceae bacterium | reverse complement strand
CCTAACCCCGCCCATCACCAAAACATTGACAAATCTCAAAAACGATTATAATTATATAGATTTACTTTTTCGCCCCTAATGGCAAAATCACGCCGAAACAATCAGGCCGCAGTAGCATCCCAACCATCGCGACAGCGCGATGCTCGGCGCTACGCTATGGGCCCAGATTATTGGGATCTTGATGAAGATGGTTTGCCCATAGAACCTGCAGCCAATGATGTGGAAGCTCCCATGCCATCAGCCCCGAAGTTAACTTTGGTCCACAGTGTCTCTGGAGCTATCAATAAAAAAGTCCAAGGCTTAATAGATGGATTGCAGGGGGTGAAGAGTTTCCTCGATAAAAAAGATGAAAACCCGGATTACGCTAACTTTTATGAGCAGAATCAGCAGGGCGTACAAAATCTATTGGCTATGGGGCAGCAGTTGGAAGGGACTTATGACAAATTAGCCAAATTATCCAGCCAGCGCCATGATATTCATGCGACCTTAGTTAAAGACAGCTATTTAAGCCAGGATGAATTAAATCAATACCTGGGAGTAATCTCGCCAGAACCTTTACAGGCATATCTGGAGGAGTTGCGTAACCGGCCAGTCACAACTACGGAAGGTGAGGCCCCTCGGGCGCCTTTATCCAGCGAAGATTTGAATGATCTTTCCCGGCCCAATCATAACTATTTCACAGCAACTCGGGATCGTCTGGTGAGCGCGGGTAAATTAAATGATGCCGAAGTACAGCGTTTAAATCAGCTGGCTCCACCATCAGCGGCCACCCTTCAGACCACCAAAGAACAGATGGGCGCCAAAATATTGCGCCATGACATTGCCAAAAAAACTTCCCATCGACAAAGCTTACAGCAGATCGATCGTGAGGAACAGGAACAGGTAGCCGAACTGGATGAATATATCGAGAATTACAATCGGTTGGTAGCTGGACTGATAGGGCAAATTGGAGAGCTAACCAGTAAAGCCGAAACTGCCCATACTAGAGCAGCCCAGTTACGTCGACTCAGTCAGCAAAGCGGTTTATCTACACTGCAGCCTGGACAAACATTGTGGATCAGTATCCAGCGTGGCAGCAAAGATTCAGCGCACTTAACCACGCAGGTGAGCATACAAAACATCACTTTTGGCGAAGCTGGCCATGACCCGGATCGTGCGGCAGAGGAACAGCTGATCATGCCAAGTTTTGACCCAATGATAGAATTCACCATCACCGCGGCCGATGGTCAGACGGAAACATTAAAACTGTCTTCATCCGCCTTTCAAAAATGGGCTCTCAATAATAATTTATCGGAAAAATTCACCGATCTGGCAGCCCTAGAAAAATCATTAGGCCTACCACCGGAAGTGCTCAAAGCAGGCACAGTGCTGCATTATCAATCACTGCGCGAAGTGGAATCCATGGAGGAATTGGGGGATGTAGACGAGCATCAAACCACTGTGGAAAGCCTGTCCGATGGCTATGTGCATTTGTCTGCCGCTGTTCCCATTCAAACCACCTATAGCGGGACCAATCGTCTGCGTTATCAACGGACTAAAAAGCTCAGTTTGGAGCAATTTGCCAAATGGTATCGCCAAGTCAAGGCCACTCCGCAAATAGATACTATCCAGTCGCTGGACAGTCTGCTTACTCGCCATCACGAACAGCTGAAAAACGAGATGGGCTGGTCCGAAAATCATGGTCAGCCCATACAGCTGTCCAGCGCCGCCATGCCATTTTTCCTAATCTCAGCTTATGATCCACATGCGCGGGACGTTCTGAAAATCACCGGCCTTCAAAAAAATCCAGAGGGAGTCCCTCATATCCTGGTGGATGGGGGAGAGGTAGTTCCCTTGAACGATTTCTATCATCAGGTACGTGAACATGGTCTAACCATCCCCAACGCCGAGCAACTGGCGGAAATCAAATCCCGCCCTGACCTGATGACCAATCCAGAAGAACAAACTAAAAAACTGGATGAAGCAGCAGCCGCTCAACCCAAACCCCCAGCCGGCCCGGACGCCAAGGCCGCCGATCCCAAAGCGGAATTGTCTCACCCTAAAAAAGGCTATTTCGGAGAGCTCTGGGAGAATACCCGTGTGCTAAATCTAATGCAGATTTATGAGCTATTTATCAAGGCTCCCAAAGAACAAATTGAAAAATATTTCAAGGAGAAAATGGATCGCAGCACCAATTTTACCGGTAAAGCCATTCACAAAGGGAACCCCAACTTATTTGGTCTCCAGAAACTCGAAAACAAATATATCGGAGACTACAACGCTGACGTGTCCAAACAGGTTAAAGAGAAAGAAGAATTTTACGACAACAATTTAGCTCCTGATGATGTCTTTAAGGAACTTTATAATGCTCCTACTAAAATAGTACTCAAAGCCGCCCTGCAGTTTCTCTGTAAAAAAGGCCGGATTCGTTGGGAGGACGACAAAGATTTACATAAAATTCTCAATCATCACCTTAATACTCACACCTATCCAAAAGAGTATCATGACCTG
>CAYGFJ010000107.1:0-3097 GCA_964349115.1 uncultured Francisellaceae bacterium | reverse complement strand
GGTGGGGGCTGGTCGCGTCATCAAAGCCGGGGACTTGGAAGTCTCACGCAAAGCTCCCATGCTCAATTCCAGTAAGCAGTGCGAAATGCTGCTCGATGAAGAATTCGGACCAGGTACTTTCGACAATCTTAACAGGCCCAATGATGGATCCTACAACACAGCTAGAAAGGAAGCCACTGATAAATACCATGATTATGACAAATTGCAGGGAAAGGTTCCCACTATTTTGCGTAAAATGATTGATGATTTCAGCAAGGATGGGGATGTGTCGTCGGCAACTTTTGATGGGCTGCTGTCAGGTGCTTTGCAAAAAAATGAAATTGGTCTGTCTGAAGGTTTTATGCTCTATATCACCAGTCTTACTCTCAAAAACAGCAAGGGACTAACCCTGCTGCCTTTCTCCAAAACACTGCCTTATGTTGGGGAGCTAAGTTCTTACAATGCCTTTTTGTATTTTGTTTTAAGCCATGAAGTTCTGGACGAAAAGGGCAATGAAGTACTGGATGAAAATGGCAAACCAAAACGTGCCGCTTTCACGCCCAATGAATATCATCGTATCTACGACACAGTCATCAGAAAGGATATTGAAGCTGCCGGAAAGACTGGCCCTGGGCGCTTCATTGTCGGCAAAAACATGAATACCTGGATACGGGCCCAAGTGCTAACCAATGGTAAAGTTAAAAGCAAAATTACCGAAAAAATTAACAATGCTAATACCGATGCTGGTTTATATCACTATATCGGTCCCTGCGCCCAGACTGACTCCAATGTGGAGCAGTTGGTCCGCAAAGGCGTGGAGGGCGGGCGTGAAAGTGCGGGCATCATCAAAAACACTTATGCTGGTTACAATGAGCAGATGATAGTGGCTGCCAATCGCCTGGGACATGGTCGCAATCCAGATGACAATGAAACCAGGGCCAACGAATTTGCCAATCTGATCAACACTTTCACCTATTTCAATCATATACTGCAGAGGCGGATGGATCTCCGTCAAAGAGATGATGCCTATATGCGTCTCACTCCAGCCATCAGCGAAGCCAAGCTGGATATTGATGATAATAAAAAAAGACTGGTCAAAGATTATATTAGGGAAAATGAAGATTATACCGGCAGTATTATGCGCGAGCTGGTGGTCTGGTGTAAGGATAGTGATTATAGGCAGCTTTATCAGCGCATCATAGTGTCTAAATCCGATGATATCAAAAAAGAAGAAGAGCTGACTTTCAGAAATAAAACTTTTGAAGCAATTCAGCGCATGCATCGTGAGGAGCCGGCCAGACTGGCCAGACTTGCCCGTCAATATACTGGTAAACTGCAAGGCATGAGTGCAGGAGTCCTGTTAGAGCAGGAGTTGAATGTTGGTTTAGCACCTGCCCTCTACAGTTAATAATCCTCCTGCCTGTTCGCCTGTATTTTTAATTCAACCTCCTCCCCCTAATCTCCTCCAACAACCCGGCCACAAAAGCCTCTTTAGATAACATCTTCTGCTCCTTATTGCCATAACGCCGCACAGCCATATCCTCACCGCCCACTTCCTTGTCGCCAATCACCAGCATATAAGGAATTTTCATCATTTCCGCGTTGCGAATACGTTTGCCGAGGCTGTCTTTGCTATCATCCATTTCCACCCGCACCATTTTCTCCATCAATTCCGCCTGCATCTGCCGCGCAAACTCCTGATGAGGCTCAGCCACAGGCAACAAACGCACCTGCACCGGCGCCATCCAAGTCGGAAAAGCTCCGGCAAAATGCTCAATCAAAAACCCAATCAATCTCTCATGCGTACTCAGCGGCGCCCTATGAATACAAAGCGGAGTTTTATCCTGACCGTCATGGTCCTTATAAGTCATATTAAAGCGCTTTGGTACAGCAAAATCTATCTGATTGGTCGCCAAAGTAAATTCTCTACCAATAGCACTCCAAACCTGTACATCAATTTTTGGCCCATAGAAGGCCGCTTCATCCTCAACCTCCACAGTTGGTACGCCAGATTTTCTCATCACCTTACGAACCATATCTTCAGTTTTCAACCATAATTCAGGTTCATCGACATACTTTTTCCCCAAGCCATCTTTAGCATGAAGTGAAAGTCTCATCACATATTTCTCAATTCCAAACATTTTGAAATATTTCAGATACATATTCACCACATCCAAAAATTCTTGTTCAAATTGGTCTTCAGTACAGTAAATATGGGCATCATTCATTTGCATGGCTCGCACCCTCATCAGTCCAAACAAAGACCCGGAATCTTCAAAACGGTGACAAGTTCCATATTCAGCCAGTCTCAGCGGCAAATCCCTATAACTTTTCGGCGCAGCCAAATAACATTCATGATGAAATGGGCAATTCATCGGCTTGATATAGTAATTCTGCTCATCAATCTGCAATGGAGAATACATTGATTCCTTGTAGTAGGGGAGATGTCCTGATTTAATAAACAGATTTTCTTTAGTAATCAAAGGCGTTCTAACCCGTTTATAGCCGGCTTTAAACTCAGTTTCCTTGGCCAAGCTTTCCAATTCTTCAATAATAGCCGCGCCATTTGGCAGCCACAAAGGAAGTCCTGGTCCAATCTCTTCTGAAAAAGCAAAAATCCCCAAATCAGCCCCAAGCTTTCGATGATCCCTCTTCTTCGCCTCCTCCTGCATTTTCAAATACTCATTCAATTCCTCTTTAGTCTCAAATCCCAATCCATAAATACGCTGCAACATCGGCCGTTTTTCATCCCCACGCCAGTACGCCCCAGCAATTTTATAAAGTTTAAATGCCCCAACTTCCCCAGTAGTCTCAGTATGCCCACCACGACAAAGATCCCAAAATTTCATTGTCCCATCCTGCAGACGATTTTCATAAAAAGAAACACTTCTTTCCCCGGCCGTGGCCAAATCCTCGGCAAGCTCTACTTTGTAAGGCTGTTCTTTCCCCTTCAAAAACAAGACAGCTTTATCAATAGGCTCCTCCACACGGTGAAAAGTCTGCCTTTGTTTAGCAATATGCTCCATTTTTTTCTGCAAAATCTCCAAATCCTCCGGAATCAAAGTGCGCGGCAAATCAAAATCATAATAAAATCCATTTTCAATAGTCGGCCCAATAG
>CAYGFJ010000106.1:0-5657 GCA_964349115.1 uncultured Francisellaceae bacterium | reverse complement strand
GTCAATGATTTCGATAAGTGCGTAGTTATCCCTTGTTCCGTAGTGTCGGGCCTTACAACAGCATTATTTTAAACGCCGTTTATGAGAAGATGATTCAGGAGGGGGTGAGCCAAGAGATTATTGATGAATTTGCGAGGATATCGCCCATTGCTTGGTTTCATATTGCCTTCACGGGCAAGTACAATTTTAGAAAAAGTAATGGTGAGATTGATATTGCAGCGATGGTTGATGCACTTGAAAAACATTTAAAGCAGCATTTTTGGAAAATGGCTTAATTAAAGGGGTTGTGCTGAATTCGTTGTGAAAAAATCATCCAGCTTGACTCGAGCTAAATCTGAAATCCCACTTTTTGTCAGTTCTTCCACAGAACCCCTGTTACCCGACTTGTAGGGGCTGTGATTGAACATAGCGCACGTATCCCGGCTTAACCCATACTTGCTTCCACAGCCGTGGCATCTAACGCCTCACCACCTCCACCCCCACTGCCTTCAGCAAATACTAATGAGCTATTTCGCTGCGCAGCAAAATCAGAAGCTCTGTTGAATAAATGCATAATAAACCTCTCCCGTCTTTTTAATAAGGACTCTTCGGCAGGGGGAAGGCCCTCTTCGCCTTTTCTCTTCCGGATGGCCTCAATACAAGGAGGAGGGTTATCCACGCAATGTGCTGCTAAAATGGCATTCTCATCACGCAGCATCTCTAAATGCACTGTCAATAAAGCCCAACTCATGTTAGCAATATGCGATTCTGGAGGAAAATTATAATACCGGCCAACCCATTCTTGATGTCGAAGACGAAGGTGTGCTTGAGATTCTCTCTCCAACCTGGCAATTTCCGCCCGCCCCCATTGCGCTACCAACCAGGGCTCCAGAAGGACCTGCCGATAATGCTTTACCAACTCTTCTATGACCCTCCCACCTAAAGGAGCAAAATGGCCACTATAATTAATTAGTAAAGGAGCAGAAGAAGGTCTTCTTAATACACTATCAAAATAATGTTGTGCGGCTCGACAGTCGTTTCTTTCTAAATAAATCCCCCCCAATATTGCCAAGCTTTGTACAAAATTGCCACATTGTCCATCTAAATGAGCAGGAGCATCCTCTTTTGATTTTGCTAAGAGATGAATGAATAAACTTTCTGCCTCTTTTAATTTCTGTCTATTATGCTTTGCATCAAGCCATAAAATGCATGCCTTTGTATTCAGAATCTCATACGCCATGTCTCTTTGATTGATTCCATCTTCCAGAAAAAGTTTAGCCTGCTTGTCCACCTCTTCCATAAGGACTTTCACTCGGGGGGTTGCTCCTTCTTGTATAAAATACAGAGCCAATTTTTCCCGTTGTAAATTCATCTGAGCGCTACTGTCACGCTTAGAATAATCTTCTTGAATGCTTTTGAAGCATTCTTCTGCTGAAGCATATTCCCCTTGATACATAAGACAACTTCCCTTGTTAAAAATCAAATCTGCTCTGAGGTATTCTACATTTTTCGGATTTTCTTCAGCCCCCACCCCGCTTAATTGAGCCAAGGCTCTCTCAAGCGAATCGTAGGCAAGCTGGAAATTTCCAAAATTCATTTGGCATACCGCAAATCCATTATTAGCATTTGATTTCATAAATAAATTTGCTACTTCCCTTTCACAGCTTTCAAACAGGTTCTTTGCCCTTTGATAGTCCCCAACTGACCAGCACAACCAAGCTGCTTGAAAAACCATCTCCTCATACAACCTTTTTTCTCCTTCATTCAATTTGCTTTCTACAGGGGCAATAGCGTTGCTACGCTCTATGAGCGCAGAACACAATATATAGAAAGAATTGATTTTAAGGCGGTTATAAGTTCGCAATGCTGAGTCGCTCTTTTCAAAAAGCGAATGCACTAAAAGAAGAAAATATTTTTTCCACTCCAGAGTGGAATACAACAATTCTTCTTGAACCTCGAGCAATTCTTGGCGCAACATGGGTTTGCTTGTTGTCTCATCCATCGACGCGTAATGTTCTTGCCAAATGGCAACGACTTCTTTTTCATAAATGTCTTCAGACAAACTGCTCCCCTCACCGTTATCCATCTGAGAAAGCGCATGGAGCACCTGCTTGATAATGGTTTCAGGCATGTCTAGGCCAGGCAACAAGGAACATAAACAAATTGCATGGTATGCCAATCCATGCTCCCTTTTTAGGTGACTCAAGGTCATCTCAAATACCGCTTTTTGCCGAGCAGACTGCGTCTTGTTCGTTTGCCCTTCCGCTTTACGGCGCTGCCTTTCCATAATTTCCTGATATTCTCTGATATATTCGGTAATCGTTAAATGCTCGCCCTTTTCCAGAACGCCTGCTGCCATTAATAAATGCAAGGGCATGGCTCCTATTTTGTAGTCATTCATTGCTTGATACAGCAAATAAATGTCTTCGTCTGTTCTCTCCTCACTTAAATGGTCTCTTAAAAAATGTTGACCCTCAACGACTCCCATCCCGTTAAACTGTAATTGAGCAGGATATTGGTCTATTGGCCAATCGGTCTCATGCGCTGGAATGAAAAGGACCGTTCTCCCAGAAGCTGCGGAGGGGATAAGGCCTGCCGCATGTACTTCTGGGTTCACCATATGAAAAACCAATAGGCTTGCCTTGGATATTTTAGCCCTCACAATATTCAAGTGGTCAATATGAGACTGCTTTGAAGATTTTTTATTAAACCACTCTTCTTCCTCTCCCAGCTTAAGATATTGCTGTGCTAAAACCTCTAGACTACTGGCTGTGAACCAATATTTAGGCCCATGTTCTCCATTATAAAAGCTCTTAATACAGTAGGTTTTTCCAGAGCCACTTTCTCCTTGGATAAGAATAGGCAGCGCATTATTCCTCCTTACTATTTCCCGTAAGTCCTCAATTTTCAACGCTCTTTCTGTACTGAGGGGGAAAGTTTGGTCTTTGTGTGGGGGAGACTTATAACGCTCTTCAATAGGGATTGTTCTCTGCCACGCATGATTTCGAATAGATCGGGGACTACCTATATCGCCAAAAAGGCCGGAAACTATCAGGTTTTCAATATGCGTCTGATGATATTCGACGTGGTTCACATCACGCGAAACCCCAACGGTCGTCGCAATAGCGCCGGGTGCGCTTGCTCTAGCACCAAGGGAAGCATTTCCTAAGGTTAATGCAGCTTCTACTGATTCCTGCCCTGATAATACTTCCGCTGCGTCCCGACTATCAGGTCTTATTTTCCCAGTGAAGGCCCACCAGATGCAGCCTCTGAACCTTCTTTTTTAGCAGGAAGTATCCTTCTGCCTACATAACTTTCCCCTACAGCAATGGCAGTTGCATGAGGCACGTCTGCTTCCGCTCTAGCCTCTCTAATCGGAAGAGCTCCTGCAGGACGCCCTGGAAGAGGGATGGGCAAGGTACCCGCCGGAGGAATAACGCCTTCCCAGCTTTCCCCCACATATTCATTACCCGTTGCAATTGCAGTAGAGTACATTGCCTTAGCATGAGCAAAAACACTGATTCCTTTGTACTCGCTCTCTAAACGGCTCTCCATTGCGGCCAGCCTCTCGGTTAATGCTTTGAGATCAGTCCGACTTGCTTCCAGTGCTTCTGCTGTGGGTTTATACCTCGCTGAGTCTTGTTTTATCTTTAAGAGCTCTTGCTCTTGTCGGGTAATGCTTTCTTGCAAATCTTTCGCCTCTTTTTTCAACACTTCAGTACCCTTTACAGCATCAATGCTACGCTGAACGGTCAGTGCAAGGGTTCCCTGAAAACGATCAACCAGCTCCGATGAAATCAAACTTCTGAGCTGATCTCGGAAAGAAAAAACTGTTTCAGTGGAGTCAGTGCCCTCAAGAAGACAATAGTGCGCTTCACCTCTTACTTCTATGCGGTATTGTTGTAAAAGTAGGCTTAAGTCTGCTGCCAAGCCTAATGCTTCCGACAACCCTTTATTTTCATAGTATTTAGTTAAAAACCAACTGACATCCGGAGGAAATGCCGCAAGACTCACACGAGTCATTAATTCAGCATGATTTTTTTCAGCAGAGAGATAGCCATACGCCACAAAATGAGTGAGCAGAGCCTCTACGGCCCCTGCCCCTAGCTCTGCACTTCGGGTTTTCACCAACATTTCAGCCATCACCCCATAGGCTTTATGGGCATCTGTATAACGAAATTTGCTTTTGATATATCGCCCACATGCATTTAAAAACCCAGGAATATTTGTTCCTCCATCCACATGGGTCCAAGTCTCAGGTTTTAATAAAGTGTCCAATCCCTCAAGATTCAGTTGGGGCCATTTTGCTGCACGATGCCATATCCCTTCCCGAGGGTATCCGCTGACAGGATCAAAGCAGCCGGACGTCGGGTCAAGGGTGCTGCCTGCTTTATCAACCGTTCCAATATAGCCTTCCAGTCCATGCAACAAGCCCAGGTGTCCCAAAGCATTAGAAAAAATATCAATGACCTTCCCTTTTTCATCTTTAAACTGAGGGGTCAACGCATAGACCAATGAAGGATTGCTGGGCAGAAGTGCCGTATTCACAGGGTTGATCCACCCTTTAAAAGAAATGATGTTCAATGGCCCCTTGCTGATCCTGCGGCCTCCCACTTCATCTTCAAGGCCTGGACTATCAAAACTCATCGCGGATGCGTGAAGCATGCCCTGACGAAGACAAGCTTCCTCGGAATCTGTCAACTCCCCTTTCCCTTTTAAAGTGCTCACTATGGTGTTTTGCACATCCGCGCAAGCAAATAAATCCAGCGCTTTCTCAGCCTCGAACCCTCCTAAGGAATGTCCGGCAAAGAACAGTTGATAGCCTTTTTTTAAATAATCAAGAACCTCTTTGCTGACAATCAGCCCCATTGCATTGGCAATATGACCTCGCATATCCCCGCCCACTACTCCTGCCACATCTGCCAAGAGGGTAGTGACCAAAGCCCCCCAATGTTCAGGAGCAGTTCCTCGAAAGGATAAAACCATTTGTTGTTTATCAGAATGGACAAAAACTTCCATTCGAACGTGGTCCGCAGCTGTAAGCATGTGCGGGTTTGTCCACCCTGACTCGTGAGCTGACAAACAATCGATGCTTCTTTTTTTACGTGCGGGGTCGTCATACGCTGCATTTGCCATGAGAATAAGGGCATAAGGCCTTGGAAGCCGGCGAATCAAAACTGAAGGCGCGTCCAGAGCAACATCACTTCCTCCTGAAGCGCCGCCGCCCCCGCTTCCCACCACATCTGAAAAAGGCCGCGTAGATTCAGCGCCCCTGTCCACTCTTGCTCTGGTTCTTGGCCCAGCCTGAATGTTATCTAAAGTAGCTTCTTCGGCATTGCGTGCCCTTCTCCCACTTGCCATCATCTTTCTCCCTTTTGTTTATTACCAAAATGAACAAGACGCAACCTATCTTTATTTGCGCCCTGGTGTAACATTCGCTCCGCCCCGCCTGAGCTGAAGCATCGACTCTATCAAAAATTGGGGTTTGGAAATAGCTCAATATTCCTTATTTTTGGCTGAGGGCGACCGTCATCGCTGTAAAAAACTAGCCGCCTTTGATCGCGTTTTGCTAAAAGTACGCATCTTTAAAGATGGATCAGTAATACGCTTCTGCACTTCTTCCCGATGAATACTGATATGGGCTGGCGCTTCTATGCCTATACGTACTTGGTTGCCTC
>CAYGFJ010000105.1:0-5726 GCA_964349115.1 uncultured Francisellaceae bacterium | reverse complement strand
ATCATGTGCTCCAGCAAATACTGAGACAAAATGGGGCTTACACGCGTACGGATCAGGAGGTCTAAATTGCGGGCCCCCATTTCAACTTCAGTGCATTCGGACGCAAGCCAGGCAGCCAAGTTTTTGCCAAATTTGAGATCGATGCGATATTGGCTGGCCATGCGATTTTGTAAAGCTTTCATCTTCAATGCGACGATTTCTAACAAGACGGTTTGTGACAGAGGCAAGTAGGGGATTAAAGTCATCCGAGCCAATAAGGCAGGTTTAAACCAAGCACTCACGATCGGGCGAATGTCTTTGGCCAACCCTGCCATAGACAAGTTGGGATGTGCTTGCATGAGGGCAGTGATTTCTCCACTCGCCAAATTGCTCGTTAAGAAAAGAACCGTGTTGCTGAAGTCGACTTCTCGGCCTTCACTATCCGTCAACACCCCTTTGTCAAAGACCTGGTAAAACAAATTCAAGACATCGGGATGCGCTTTTTCAACTTCATCCAGGAGGACAACGGAATAAGGACGCTTGCGCACCGCTTCAGTCAGCATGCCGCCTTCACCAAACCCAACATATCCTGGAGGGGAGCCAATCAGGCGACTGACTGTGTGTTTTTCTTGAAATTCACTCATGTTGACAGTGATCAAGCTGTCCTCACCGCCAAACAAAGTGTCCGCGACCGTCAAAGCGGTTTCTGTTTTGCCCACGCCCGAAGGGCCTACCAACAAAAAGACACCCAAAGGCTGACGGGGGTCTTTCAACCCCGCTTTCGCGAGCTTCAATTGCTCCGCGATCAAGTGAACGCCTTCAGATTGACCTTTTATTTTTTTGTGGAACTCGTCTTCCAAAGCTAATAAAGTTGCCGCCTCATCGCGCAAGAGTTTGCCCAAAGGAATATGGGTCCAGTCGGAGACAATCTGGGCAATAATGTCGGGATCCACTTCATAAAAAACCAGGGGATTGTCAGCACGCAAGACCTCAAGCTTTTTATAGAGCCGCTCACGCTTCCTGTGCAGCGTGATCAATTTTTTATCTTTGTCGCTAAGCCTGCTCAAAACGATGCGCACAGCGAGAATCTCGTTCACCAAGGACAACTCTTTTTGCCACTGTGTATTCATTTTTTTTAATTGTAGTTCCAGCGTTTTTTTATCCTGTTGAAGCACCCCCAGGCGCTCATTATCTTGCATAAGACCATGAAAAAAATCTTTTAAAAGCCCCTCTTCTTCAGACAATAAAGCAGCATAATGCTCTTCCAAGAGCACTAAGGCCTGAGGTTTTGCTTTTAAATTCACACGAATCCGTGCTGAGGCAGTGTCCAGCAAATCAATGGCTTTGTCTGGCTGCTGACGATCAGGGATATATTTGGTGGCCAGCATTGCACAGGCTTGCAGCGCATCATCGCGAATCATGACGGCATGACTTTTTTCAAAAGTACTCCTGAGGCCCCGCAAAATGGTGAGGGTTTGCTCCAAATTAGGCTCAGGCACTTTGACCAACTGAAACCGGCGTGTTAGAGCAGGATCTTTTTCAATATGACGTTTGTACTCGCTCCAAGTGGTGGCTGCAATCAAGCGAATTTTGCCGCGTGCTAAGGCTGGCTTCAATAAATTCGCGGCATTGTTCCCTTCTTTGCCTCCACTGCCAATCAGCAAATGCGCCTCATCGATAAACAAAATAATCGGCTCAGGCGATTCCTCTACTTCTTTTAACACAGATTTTAAGCGCTGTTCAAACTCGCCTTTCATGCTGGCACCTGCTTCGAGCAAGCCCAAATCCAAGCTGATGAGACGTGTTTTTGCAAGAATATCGGGCACTTGGCCTACAACAATTTTGCTTGCCAGCCCTTCCACCAACGCCGTTTTACCAACGCCTGCTTCCCCCACCAGAATGGGATTGTTTTTGCGACGACGGCATAAAATGTCAATCATTTGGCGAATTTCAGCTTCGCGCCCCATCACCGGGTCCACTTTGCCTCCACGGACAGCTGCTGTTAAATCTTCCCCAAAACGTGTTAAAAAGGGCGCTTCAAATGTCGCATCACCCAAGGAAGCATTGCCCCCCTGATCTTCTGGCGTGGCTTCTTGGGAAGATTCCGTCAGCGCATAAAACCGCTTCATGGTTTCCGTAAACGATACAGGGGCAAGTAAACTCAAAGCCGACCCTGGAAACGCCAAGCGACTGTGCTGAAGCAAAGCCAAAAACAACGCCCCACTTCTTAACAATCTTGATCCAAAGTGAATAGAGTGGATGAGCCACGCATCTTGAAGCAGCTCAAAAATACTTTGAGAAAAAGCAGGTTTTCCAGTGTGTCCCTTTGGCAGCTGAGTCAGTTCTTTCTGCAAGGCCTGCTTGAAAGTAGCGACATCCACTCCAACACCCGTCAGTAATAAAACAAAGTCGCTGTCTTGATGCTGGATCAATTTATCCAACCAATCAAGCAAGGTCACCTCACTGTGCTCTGCCTGTAAACACTGACCAATCGCCCCTTCCAAAGCATTGGTACAATACGGGTTCAATTTTTTGACCAGCGCCTTCACATCTACTTTTAACATGATCTCTCCTTGCAATGAAGTTAAATTGCAAACAGATTATATTATATCTAGATATAATGCAAGCGCTTTTCACCGCAAGGCTGTTGGGGTTGAATGGGACGCAAATATGCTATAATTTTTTGAAGACAAAACACGGAAGAATCATGAATCAATACGTTTTAATTCATGGGGGAGATAGGGATGGCAGTATCTGGGATGTTATTGCTGCAGGGCTTCGACAGCAAGGACACCTTGTCTTTTGCCCTTCAATGAAATCAGTCACCACCGCGTCGCTTTATGAAAACATCGAGCAGGTTGTTGATCTGATCAAGGCCCAACAATTACAGAACATCATTTTGATTGGCCATAGCTATGGGGCGATGGTGATTACGGGCGTTGCAGATCGAATTCCTGGTTCCATCAGCCGTTTAGTTTTTGTTGATTCCGTTTTCCCTAAAAATGGGCAATCATTGTATGGGTTACTGCAAGAGTATGGGCTGGATTATAAAGCATTTGGTCTAAGCGATGATTCTGCTTGCTTAGAACCGCTCTTCTTTGATGAGAAACGTCTTATCAAAAAACCAAAAACTTATATTCACTGTTTAAAAAGTGAATTTCTGGAAATCACTCGACCTGTCTATCAATACATTCTCCAACATCGTGAGCAAGAATCGTGGACAGTCTTTTGTCTGGATGCTCCTCATGGCTGCATGTTTACCCACTCGCAGGAATTGGTGATTCTTTTTAAAGGGCTTTCATAATGCTGATTAGGATCGCCCTCATTCTATTGAGGGTCTTCTCCGCGGGTTTCAGAGAAGCCACTCTGAAGCGATTGATTGGTGTATATCGTTTCACGCAATTCTACTTCATTGCCTTCGGGGTCGAAAACATAGAATGAATAGGCCATTCCTGTAGCACCATATCGTTTGCCATAGCGATGAACCACAATGTTAAATTGCTTGAAATGCGCCTTCAATGCTTCGAAGGAAAAAGGCTGGATACAGAGGCAAAAATGATCCATATTGGCTTGGCCTTTGGGGGGCAAAGCCTTGTTTTCGACCAAAGCAATGAGGTTTTTCCCTGCTCGGATTTGGGTTAAACCAATCTCAGGTTGTTCATTTTCAATGGTACAGCCCAATGCATTGCAATAAAACGCCAGCATTCCTTTGATGGATTTTGTACGTAAAACAAGGTGATCTATGCCGGTTACGTTAAAAATTTTCACCCCAAGTCCTCCAGGTTAAGTTGTTTGTGCATGTTCAGTTCCCCCGTGCATTCTTAAAAACTCCCAATGCCCGCAGTAAATCAGGCATTGCCTTCCATAATCGCAGCATCGTCGCCAATGTTTGATTGACTTGCTCGATCCCCCTCTTTTTTTGTTCGGCTTCCCCAGGCGAACAGGAACGCTCGATATTGTAAACAAACCAGTGAATCCAACTACACGCACCATTGAGTGATGCAGGCAGAAGCGCGTAATCGATGATGCCGCCCGCCTTTAAATAGGCCTCAATCATTTTGATAAACAGCGTTTGATCAAATTGCTCAGTGGTGATTCCGCTCCAATACAACGCAGTGTTAATCAAATCATAGGTCGGATTGAGGAAGGTTGCTGCTTCCCAGTCGATTAAAATAGGGCTTCCCTGCGCATCCCATAGGACATTTTTTTGATCCAGGTCCCCATGAGTCATCACCATGTATTGCTTTAATGGCTCAACCGAGCAGACATAGGCATTCTTAATTGCAATCAGCTCTTGCTGGTACATCCGCAAATCAGCAGCAAAAGGACAGTGAAACTCCTCTGCTTTTTTGAGGGTAGTCAGCAATTGCTCTGTCGTATAAGGCTCAGAGTGAGCGTCTTCTGGCCGAGGAACCGCTAAATTAATGTGATGAATTTTCGCCAAAACCCGAGTTATCTTAAGGGCATGAGATTCAGAAATCACCTTGCTATCAATGGCCTGAGCATTGACCCAGGGATACATCAAAAAATAACTGCCCTCTATTTCCAACAAATGCTTTCCGTGAAACTGAAATGCAGCAATCGCGGGGATGCCCTGTTTTACAAAGCGCTCAGCGATTTCTTCAGTCAATTCATAATTGCTGTAAATCCTCTGATCTTGTAGATTGATATGCGGAGACAATTCCTTGATTGCATAAACGCCTCGCTCTGTCTCTATTTTCCACATGCGATGTAGCAGGCCGCCTTCCACTGACATTGGTTTTGAAAACGGCGCACCAAGGTCAAAATCCTTGCAGATTTTGGATAACTGCTGAGGGGTCATAAACGTCAGTCCTTGTTGGATCGTTTGAGCATCTTCAGGCGAATTTCCTGGGACATTGGAGATCTTCTATGACGGATATCGCTCATTATGTAAAAATAAGCAAGAATGATCAAATGCAGCCAACCCCAATGCATTATCCTTCTCCTTGTAAATAGACAATAACTGAGAAAAATTGTGAACATCCTTTATCATGCTGATCCAAGCTCTGCTCAAACATTGGATCGGTATCAGCAACGATTAGAAAAAGTGGTTGACTTTATCGGACAAGGTCTTGATGAAGAAATCTCTCTCAATCGTTTGAGTGATACTTTTTGTATCTCAACATTTCACTTTCATCGTTTATTTACAGCATTTACGGGATTGTCTTTGCATCAATATATTCGATGGTTGCGCTTAAAACGCGCAGCTCATCAACTTATTGTCGATCAAGACAAATCTATCATTCACATTGCAATTGATGCGGGTTTCGAATCTCATGAAGCATTTTCACGCGCCTTTAAACAAACGTGCGGAGTTACTCCAAGCCACTATAGGCATGGTGCTAGCGGATCTTGCTGGGAATCGTCACCGTATCGTTTGCCAAAGGATAAGGAGAGTACGATGAAAGTATAACCCAACTCACAACCTGGGCAAAAACACATAATCTCAAAGCAAAACCAGGGGAAGTGTTTGCTATTGCCTATAACGACCCTAGAACAACGCCTGCAGCAGAGTTCCGCTTGGAGCTTGGTATTAAAATCCCTGCCCACCTTAAGTTGAACGGCGACGTTACTGAAAAGTACTTGCCCAAAGGCCGGTATGCAACAACCATGCATTATGGTTCTCATGAAACTTTGGGCGACACCATTTATCCACTGTATCGTGAATGGCTGGGTAGTGTAAATTTCTTTCTGTAAAAGTGCCAAAGATGGAATTGAGAGCGTGA
>CAYGFJ010000104.1:0-5770 GCA_964349115.1 uncultured Francisellaceae bacterium | reverse complement strand
TTTGGGAAGAAGCAGTCCCGTTAATCCTGCTTCAAAACCTTCACGACTTTTCAAAGCATAGTCATATTCTTCTTTTGCCAGTTCCCTCATTTCAGGGTCGCTCATCAGGGCTTCAGCATCGACCACAGCCGCTTCATTGCAGGAATAGGCTTTGAATGCTGTGACAATTTCAGAAAGCTCCGCATATTCTTTCGAAAGCTCAGTAAACCGCTGGCTGTTGTTCATCACCTCTTGGGTGTTTAAAAGCGCTGCAATTTCCTCATGGCGTTCAACAAATTTTTCGAGGCGTTCTATCAGGGATTTTTTTAACATAATGCCGCGCATTATACGGGTGTGCACACCATTGAAGCAACATTTTTCATTCGGTATGATGCAAAGTTCTTGGGTTAAATCCAGCGGATGAAATGAGTCGATTGAGCGTAATACAAAAACAGGCTGATGTGATTAAATCGCTTGCCGCCTCATTTGGGGCTGGAAACGTTCGTATATTTGGTTCGACCTCTCATCAGCGTGATCGTCAGACAAGTGACTTGGACTTGTTGATTGACTGGAATAGTCCGCACTCCCTCTTTGATCAGGTAGCGCTGCAACAGTCTTTAGAAGATTTATTAAATATTAAAGTGGATTTGGTCACAGCTAAAAATCTGCATTGGTATGTGAAAGACCGTATTCTTGAAGAGGCCATTCCCTTATGAAACAGGAAGAGCAGTTGTATTTTATTGAAATAATGATGAAGGAGAAAACATGAAAACACGTAAGCATAAGCCGTTTGTGTATATTGTGGGACTGACGGGGGCTCTGGCGGGGCTTTTGTTTGGGTTGGACACGGGGGTGATCTCTGGGGCCTTGCCTTTTATTAGCCATGATTTTGGACTGTCTGTGTCGCAAAGCGAGCGGCTGGTGACAGCGGTGTTGATTGGGGCGGTGATTGGCACCATCGGCAGTGGGTTTATTGCACGGCGATTTGGACGGCATTTTGCCATTTGGATCAGCGCATTTATCTTTTGTGTGGCAGCGATTTTGTGTGCACTGTCTGTCAATTTGGCGATGTTGGTGGCGATGCGCGTCCTGCTTGGAATGGGGATTGGACTGGCATCGTTTACGGCGCCGCTCTATTTGTCTGAAATCGCGCCGAAAGAAATGCGAGGGGGTTTGATTGCGCTGTATCAATTCATGATTACCGTTGGAATTTTGGTGTCTTATCTGACAGATACGGCCTTTACGCCCAGCGGAAGCTGGCGGTGGATGTTTGGGATCACCTTTTTTCCTGCATTTGCCATGTTTTTGGCAGTGTTGATTTTGCCAAAGTCACCCCGTTGGCTCATGTTGAAAGGGCGCAAAGAAGAAGCGCGGGCAGTATTGGCACGGGTTCGCACTCTGGATGAAGCCAACTCTGAATTGCTGGAAATTGAGGGCGCCATCAAGAAAACCCATCGCTTTCGCGATATTTTCCGTGGAAAGGGCTTTATCAAAGTGCTGATTTTGGGGATTGTGCTGCAGATGATTCAACAGTTTTCAGGCATTAATACTGTGATTTATTATGCACCCAGCATTTTTCATCTCGCGGGTTTTTCTTCGCATATGGAACAAATGTACGCCACGATTTTGGTGGGAACCGTCAATATGCTGACCACCATCATTGCCATCATGTATGTCGATAAATGGGGCCGTAAACCGATTCTGTATTTTGGATTGGTGACCACCACTTTAAGTTTGCTGACCTTGGGCTACCTCTTCCACATTGGCATCCACACTGTGGTTGCGCAATATCTTGCGGTGGCTTTGGTGCTGACCTTTATCTTTGGGTTTGCCATCAGTTTGGGGCCCATCATCTGGATTTTGTGTGCAGAAATTTATCCCCTGCAAGGTCGCGATCTCGGCTTGGCGGTGACCACTGCCACCAACTGGATTTGCAATGCCATCGTGGGTGCCACCTTCTTGACCCTAGTAACCGATCACGGTGCTGCAGCCACCTTTGGTCTGTTTGGCATCTGTGGCTTTGTGAGCTTGCTCATCATTATGCGCTTTGCGCCTGAAACCAAAGATGTCTCTTTGGAGCACATCGAAGCCAATCTCCTGGCTGGCAAAGCCTGTCGGGATTTGGGCGTTTGATTCAATCCGGCCTTCACGCCTATTTCTCCAAACCCGAGTTCCAAAAAGCGCTCGGGTTTGAATTGTTTGACCCTCTTGTTTTCAATGATGAAATTCTTTTGTCGCGAGAATTGAGCCATCCCGCTTTTGCCCTGGACATCTGGCCTGATATCGAAGTCTTGGAATTTGACTCGATCAAATCAGCCGCTGATCTATTAAAAAAACGCGCTCGTCTCTGGGCTTACTACGGCCATGCAGCCTATCGACGCGGGGCTTTGATCGGTGAACATTTGCGATTGTTAAAGCCAAAATCCATGACTTTTGGGCTCTTGCCCAAAGACACTCCCTTTGGCATTTACACTTTGCTGGATGATCATCATCTTTTGCTGTCAAAAGCGCCTTGGAAGAAAGTGCCGTTTGGGCGCATGGAGTTTATCGAAAACAAACTGACTCCCCCCAATCGCGCCTACTTAAAACTGTGGGAAGCCTTCACTTATTTGCGACGCTTCCCCAAGCCAGGGGAACTTTGTTTAGATTTGGGTGCTTCCCCTGGCGGATGGTCCTGGGTTTTGGCTGAATGCGGTGCCAAAGTGATTGCCGTCGATAAAGCACCGCTTGCCCCACACATTGCCGCCCATCCCAATATCACTTTTCAAGAAGGCAGTGCCTTTGCTTTAAGCCCTGCTGATTTTGGCCCCGTGGACTGGCTCTGCGCTGACATCATTTGCTATCCAGACCGCCTACTCACCCTCATCGAAAAATGGCGAGCTCATGGCGAAGTCAAAAACATGATCTGCACCATCAAACTTCAAGGTGAACCTGACTGGTCTGTCATCCAGGCCCTCAAAGCCATTCCTGGTAGTGAAATCATTCACCTTTCACAGAACAAAAATGAGCTTTGTTTTTTTTGAAAGCGGTTCTGTACCATTCTGTCACTAACTTTAAAAAATCATCCTGGAACACAGGGGTTAAGACGGCTTCGATTTGTAAATAGAAAGCATTTGCAAGCGGGAAGTTTTGACATTTAACGGCGTCTTTTTCGGTCATGATGATGGGTTCGTTTTCAAAGCCAGCGAAGTCTTTCATTGTGAAGGCGTGGTGGTCGGGAAAAGTGTGGGGGATCACGGTGTGGCCCAGAGATTTTAAGGCTTCAAAAAAGCGTTCGGGATGGCCGATGCCGGCGACGGCGTGCCCTTTCACCCTGCCCTCCTCCGCGAGGGAGGAGGGAAAATTAAGTGTCCCCTTCTTCCCAGTGAGTGGATGCAATCCTTTCACTTCAATTGTAAAATCAAGCCCACTTGTCAGGGCAAAGTCGACGGAGCTCAAACGAGTGATGGGTTCACGCAGGGGGCCCGCGGGCAGGGTGGCTCCATTGCCGAAGCGGCGCTCGCCGTCGATGATGACGATTTCCATATCACGCTTGAGCTTGAGATGCTGGAGGCCATCATCACTCAAAATGAGGTCTAAATTGGGATGGGCTTTCAAGAGGGTGGCCACCGCAGCAACGCGTTTTCGGTTGATGGCACAGGGGACTTTGGTTTTGTGATAGAGCATGTAAGCCTCATCGCCGACATCCGCCGCAGTGTGAGTGTCATTGATAAGGACAGGATGCTTGGCCAATTCCGCTTTGCTTTTATAACCACGGGCCACCACACCCAAGTGGTAGCCTTTTTCTTGGAGCAACTTCACCAAAGCCAGTGTGAAGGGTGTTTTGCCGGTGCCGCCTGGGGTCAAATTGCCAATCACGATGATGGGCACGGGAAAGCGTCGATGGGGATAGAAAAAGCGGTAGAACCACCTGCGTAGATACACAAAAGCTTCAAACGCGAGGGCGGGCATCAGCAAAGCATAAAACAAAGGGCGGGCCTTGTTTTTGTACCACATCGCATTCATCAGATTTTCAAGTTTCATGCAAACAGCCCATCCGTCATTCGAATCACAGCCCCCAAAGTCATGGCTTCTTGTAGGGGTAAAAAGTCGCCTTGCAGTGTACGCGCTCTTATATCAGATAAAAATACAGTGATGCGGGCTTGGAAAGCTTTGCCTTGCTTGGAGTCAGTGGTTTTAAAGGCGTTTAGCGCCTCTGTCACAATCCATTGGGATGGCCCCAAAGTCTGGGTGGAAAAGCTAATATAAATCAAGAGCGCTTCCAGGGCTGGGATTTTTTTGATATAGGCAGCATGGGGACTTTGTGGGGCATTTTGTTTTAAAATCCGCAAGGGGGTTTGCATGGAGCGTATTAAGTCAAATGTGGGGGCTGTGCAATACGCCTGGGTCATTTCAGCCAAGTCATTCAAGGCTTTTTCAACTTGGCTGCAATAATGCAAGAGAAGGTCCTTTTTCTTAAATGGGGACAAGACATGCAAAATGAAACTTAAAAACAAGACGCCAGCGGTCACATCAACAAAACGTTCGACTGCAGCGTCTGGAATCAGTGTGGGGCTGAATGTGGTGACCGTTCCCATCAAAAAGGCGACAATGGCTTGGGTGCCCAAATAGGCATAACGGCTGCTGCTGTTGTGAAGCTTTGAGCAAAAAAATGCGACAGCAAAAATGAGGGCCATCAAGAAGAACAAAGATTCTACCCGCAAGACCATTAAAACAAACAAGGACAAAGCAGCACCCAGCATACATCCCCAAAAGCGCATCCAACTTTTATGGGCTGAAGCATTGAAGTCAACATTCAAAACAGCCCCCATCGACACGCCAATTTGGGTGGCGCCCGGCAGGGCCAGCTGCACCCATAGCAAAGGAAAAGCCATCATGCCCAGGCCGATTTTGGTGGCATACAAGAGATAAAAGCGATTTTGTTTGAGCTGGAGTTTCCAGTCTTTGATGGGGGTGCGAAAAAGAGGGCGTTTACGCTCAGGCTTGGTTTTGATGAGGTCCAGCAACAGCTGATGTAAAGCGACCAATTCATGAAACACAGTCACTGCTTCAGGTGAGTACTGAAAATTGCCGCCTTCGTGACGCACGACGTCATAGCGTTGGTATAAAGCCTGCAAGGCCGCTTTAGCAGCGTGTTCTGATACATCCGTTCGTTTGACCAAAAAGGTTTGAAAGGCCGTTTGTAAAGGCATCCATTCAGCTTTGAAAAAAGCGAGGTAGCGGATATCAGCAGTATGAAGGCGAGTTTCAAAATTGTGGAGTTCTTTTACGGCCAGACAAAGTTTTTCAACTGTTGTGATAATGAGGCTGCGCGAGCGCTCAAAGAGAACGGTTTCTTTGTGGGCAGTCGTGGCAATGCTTGATATCTGTGTGGCGGAGGCTATGATTTTGTCATTTTTGCCTTCGCAAGGACGGAAAAATGCGTCCATCAGTGACACATAATAGGCATCCAACTCAGTTAAAAATTGGGGCAGGGCAGCCTCGAGGGCTTTGCTTGCATGAACGGGAAAAACAGTGAGGGAAATGCTGAGCCCCACCACGCAACCAACGATGATATCAATCGAGCGATAAAGGCCCGCATTTAAGGCAGCCAAAGGACTGCCTGTGGCCAATACTTCTGAAATCACCATAAAATACGTGATGGCCGTGAAAATCCAAATGTAAAATTGATCATCTCGAAATCCGCGATAAACGCTGTAAGTCATGATCACAAAGCCGGTCAAGACAAAGAAGACAGGGTTGTCTATGAAAAAATGGGCGGTCAAAATGCCCAAAGTCGCCCCTGTTAAAG
>CAYGFJ010000103.1:0-5801 GCA_964349115.1 uncultured Francisellaceae bacterium | reverse complement strand
CCTCCATGGTCCGGTGAGGCAATGAACTCAAAGGCAGCTTGCAAAGACAAAGGCGTGGTTTCGATTTTGGTGTGATGTGTCATGTTCCTTAATATCCTATATGCTTTAGTAATGGCGTCAAGATTTCATTTCGAGAGGATCTTTTTGAGGTAGTGGCCAGTATACGAAACGACTGCTTTAGCTACTTGTTCAGGCGTGCCAGTCGCAATCACTTGGCCGCCGCTGTCGCCGCCTTCAGGGCCTAAATCGATGACCCAGTCAGCGGTTTTGATGACATCCAGATTATGTTCGATGACGATCAGGGTGTTGCCGCGATCTCTTAAGGCGTGGAGCACTTTTAGCAATTGCTTGATGTCGTGAAAATGCAGGCCAGTCGTCGGTTCATCCAAAATGTAAATGGTGCGACCAGTGTCGCGGCGGGACAATTCTTTGGCCAGTTTAACGCGTTGGGCTTCACCGCCGGACAAGGTGGTCGCGCGTTGGCCTAGGGTGATATACGACAAACCCACCTCCATCAAGGTGTCCAATTTGCGGTAAATGCTGGGAATATTTGCGAAGAAAGTGCAGGCGTCTTCGACCGTCATCTCCAAAACTTCGTGGATGTTTTTGCCTTTGAACGTGATTTCAAGAGTTTCGCGATTGTAGCGCTTGCCTTTGCAGATATCGCAGAGGACGTAGATATCAGAGAGAAAATGCATTTCCACCTTTTTGACCCCATCGCCCTCGCAGGCTTCGCAGCGCCCCCCTTTGACATTGAAACTGAAGCGGCCAGGCGCGTAACCGCGGGCTTTGGCTTCGGTGGTTTCTGTGAATAAATCGCGGATCATGGTGAATAAACCGGTATACGTTGCAGGATTGGAACGCGGTGTGCGACCGATGGGGCTCTGGTCAATGTCAACGACGGAATCAAAATGAGCAAGACCATTGACTTCGCTGTAAGGCGAGGGGGTCAGCGTAGTCACTTTGTTGAGCTCCCGCGCCAAAAGGGGGTAGAGGGTGTCATTGATCAAAGTTGATTTTCCTGAGCCGGACACTCCAGTCACGCAACTCATCAGCCCGACGGGAAAGCGCACATCGACCGCTTTCAAATTATTGCCCCGCGCCCCTTTCAATTCCAGTACTTTATCTTTGTGAAACGGCAGACGCTTTGTGGGGATGGCAATGCTCAGTTTTCCTGATAAATACTGACCCGTCAGCGACTCAGGGCAATTGATAATATCGTCCAAGCAGCCTTCAGCAACGACTGATCCCCCGTGGACGCCAGCACCGGGGCCAATATCCAAAATATGGTCGGCATGCCGAATGGCATCTTCATCGTGTTCCACTACAATCACCGTATTGCCCAAATCACGAAGGTGAAACAAAGTTTGGAGTAGGCGATCATTGTCTCGCTGATGCAAGCCAATGGAGGGCTCATCTAAAATATACATGACGCCGACCAGGCCCGCACCGATTTGGCTGGCCAGGCGAATCCGTTGTGCTTCGCCCCCAGAGAGGGTTTCCGCTTTGCGCTCGAGGCTTAAATAATTAAGCCCCACATTCACCAAAAAGCTTAAGCGGAGAATGATTTCTTTCAAAATTTTGGCAGCGATTTCGGCTTTCGATCCCGTCAGTTGAAGCCCTTGAAAATAATTGACTGCATCGATAATCGTCATTGCGGTGATTGATGGCAGATTGCGGCCCTCAATCAACACATGCCGTGCTGCAAGATTAAGGCGGGAGCCCTCACAATCAGGACAGGCTTGTTCGCTCATCAATTTGTGCATTTCCTCTTTGATCAAGAGGGAATCGGTTTCACGCAAACGACGCTCAAGATTGGGGACGACCCCTTCAAAAGTGCGGCTTTGCATCGTTTTGGCGCCTTGTCCAGAAATGTATTCAAAGGTAATTTTTTCGCCTTTTGAGCCATTCAAAACAATATTCTGGATCTCAGAAGATAAGGTATTGAACGGCACATCCAAAGCAAAGTGATAATGTTTTGCCAGCCCTTGCAGTTGTTGGTAATAATACAAATTGCTTTTGTTCCAGCTGCGAATGGCCCCTTGCGCCAGCGATAAACCTGGGTTTTGGATCACTTTACTCAAGTCAAACAAAAGGCGAATCCCCAGTCCATCGCAGGTCGGGCAAGCGCCAACGGGGCTGTTGAACGAAAACAGGCGAGGTTCCAGTTCATCTAAACTGAATCCACACAGATGGCAGGCAAAATTGGCTGAGAATGTCAGCTCTTGAGAGCAGGGCAGCAACAGGGGGATCGCGAGTTCTGCAGCGAAGCGAGGACTGTCTGAGCAGGCCCCCTGTTGTTGCCCTGCTCTCAAGAGCTGCTCCCCATCAAGCCCTACAATTTTGACAATCCCATTGCTGAGCTTCAATGCGGTCTCAATGGATTCCGCCAGGCGTTGCTTGATGTCTTCGCCCACTTTCAGCCGATCCACCACCACTTCAATCGTGTGCTTCTGCTGGCGATTCAGTTTGGGTGCGTCTTCCAGTTCAATCAGTTCACCATCCACCCGAGCCCGAATAAACCCTTGGGCTTGCAAGTCCGCAAACAGCTTTTCATGCTCCCCTTTACGTTCCTGCACCACTGGCGCCAGAATCATCAGCTTTATCCCCTCAGGCAGACTCATTACCTGATCCACCATTTGGCTTACGGTTTGTGCTTCCAGAGGCAAATGATGTTGGGGGCATGACGGCGTCCCCACGCGAGCAAAAAAAAGCCGCAGATAGTCATAAATTTCGGTAATTGTCCCTACTGTTGATCGTGGATTGTGAGAAGTAGACTTCTGCTCAATCGAAATTGCAGGCGACAGCCCTTCAATATGATCAACATCCGGCTTTTCCATCAAGGACAAAAACTGCCGCGCATACGCTGACAGTGATTCCACATACCGCCGCTGCCCTTCTGCATACAGCGTATCAAACGCCAAGGAAGATTTCCCCGACCCCGACAGTCCCGTGATCACAATCAAGCGATCCCGAGGCAGAGTCACATTGATATTTTTAAGATTATGGGTGCGTGCGCCCTCAATGATGATCTTATCCATGCTGAAAACTTCCCTTGCCCGATAGGCGATTGAAAACCGCCTATCATACCAGAAATTCAGAGCTTGAGGCAGCTATTCCAAAAATTTCCACAAGACTATTTTTTCAAAGCATCGCGCAGCAATTGACCGATGCGATCGGACTCATCGAAGGAGGGGTCATAGTGGAAGTGAAGTTCAGGCATGATGCGCAAGCCGCAGAGTTGAGCCAGTCGAGAGCGAAGAAAGCCGGTTGCCAACTCTAAGGATTTTTCAACAGCAACTTGTTCATCTTTGTTGTGGGTGACGTAAAAGATTTTGGCGTGGCCCAAGTCGCGGGTGACTTCAACGCCGGTAATGGTCATCTTTTGCAAGCGAGGGTCTTTGACTTCACGCAAGAGCAACATTGCGATGTTTTGTTGAACGAGGTCGTTGATGCGATCCAGGCGATGCGAGGCTCTTTTTTGAGGCATGGACTAGAGCGTCCTTGCGTGAATGGTGCGTTCGTACACTTCAATTTGGTCACCGACGCGAACATCTTGATAATTCTTGACGCCGATACCACACTCCATGCCTTGACGGACTTCTGAGGCATCGTCTTTGAAGCGACGCAGCGATTCCAAAGCGCCTTCATAAATCACAACATTGTCACGCAAAACACGGATAGGGTTGTTGCGTTTGATCACGCCTTCCACCACCATACAGCCAGAAATCGTTCCGAATTTGGAAGATTTAAAAACATCTCGCACTTGGGCAGTGCCAATGATTTCTTCACGAATTTCGGGTGACAACATGCCGGTCATGGCGTGTTTGATGTCATCTAATAAATTGTAAATGATGCTGTAATAACGCAAATCCACTTTTTCACGCTCAGCCAGTTGTTTTGCAGCTTGCTCAGCACGGACATTAAAGCCCAGCATGACAGCGCTGGAGGCCATAGCCAAATTGATGTCAGACTCGGTAATTCCACCGATTCCACTTGCAATGACATTGACTTTGATCTCATCATTCGAGAGCCTTTGTAAGGCATCAACCAAGGCTTCCAGTGAACCTTGCACATCGGTTTTCAAGACAATGTTCACAGTTTTTTGTTCGCCGGCTTTGATACGATCGAAAAGATTTTCTAAATTGGTGGCTTCACGACTTAAGCGGACATCGCGATATTTCCCTTGGCGGAAGAGGGCAACTTCACGGGCTTTCTTTTCATCAGCAACCACCATCATGGGGTCGCCTGCCTTGGGCAAGCCAGACAAACCTAAAACTTCAACGGGAATGGATGGGCCAGCTTCTTCAATGGGTTTGCCCTGTTCATCAAACAAAGCACGGACTCGGCCAAACTCAGCGCCGGACAGTAAAATATCGCCTTTTTTCAAGGTGCCGCTTTGCACCAAAATGCTGGCGGTGACGCCACGGCCTTTGTCTAAGCGAGACTCTAAAACCACGCCACGCGCTGGGGCGTCTTTCAGTGATTTTAATTCCAAGACTTCGGCTTGCAATAAAATGGCATCCAATAAAGCATCAACGCCTTCTCCTGTTTTGGAAGAAACACCAACAAACATGTTCTCACCGCCCCATTCTTCAGGAATGATTTCATGGGCCGTCAAGGCTTGCTTTAGTTTTTCAGTGTCGACACCCGGTTTGTCGATTTTGGTCATGGCAACCACCAGGGGTGCTTTCGCTGCTTTGGCATGTTGAATGGCTTCAATGGTTTGGGGCATGACGCCATCATCAGCTGCAATCACCAAAACTACGATGTCAGTACAATTAGCACCGCGGGCACGCATAGCAGTAAAGGCTGCATGGCCTGGGGTATCCAAAAAAGTGATCATGCCTTTGGGGGTTTCAACGTGATAAGCGCCAATGTGTTGGGTGATGCCGCCTGCCTCACCTGCAGCCACTTTGGTGCGGCGAATATAATCGAGCAAGGAGGTTTTGCCATGATCGACGTGACCCATGATGGTGACCACTGGAGGGCGCGCGACTTTATCGCCTTCTTGGACTTCGTTGACCACAGTGTCTTCCACAGCATTTTCATTGAAGGCAATGGCTTTGTGACCCAATTCTTCCACCACCAACATGGCAGTGTCGCGGTCAATCACTTGGTTGATCGTGGCCATCACGCCCATTTTCATCAAAGATTTCACGACCTCCGCGCCTTTTACTGCCATTTTCTGCGCGAGATCAGACACGGTCATGGCTTCAGGCACTTCAACCGTGCGAACAATCATTTCGACTGATTTCACCACTTTTTGTTTTTCACTGTGTTTTTTGCGACGACGCACCATAAACTGAGCGCGAGGGTCAGCATTTTCTTCTTCAACATCTGCTGCGGCCAAACTAAAGTGATGGGTGCCGCGGTCTTCAGCTTTGGCTTTTGCTTTTTTGGGTTTGCCATCATCCACTTCCTCAGCAGGCGGAACGTGATGGTGTTTTTTTTCTTTTTCCTTTAATTTTTCAGATTTTTCAAGTTCGGTCAAATCAGCAATAGGAGGAAGCACAGCTTCATTGATGCTGGGTTTGGCTGCTGCAACTTTTTTGTCTTCGGGTTTGGATTTGGGTTGAATCACTTTGTCTTCACGGCGTTTTTGCTCGGCTTCTTTGCGTAAACGCTCCTCTTCACGACGGGCGGTTTCTTCAACTTCCATTTTTTGAATCATTTCGGAACTGGGCATGACAAAGCTGCGTTTTTTGCGTACTTCCACTTGGGCGTGGTGGCTGTCAAGCTCTGGTTTCTTTTTGATGGACAAAGTGATTTTTTTGGGTGCTGCCTGGGCATTTTGCATA
>CAYGFJ010000102.1:0-5812 GCA_964349115.1 uncultured Francisellaceae bacterium | reverse complement strand
GTGAAGAGGCTGCGGGACCGTAGGCGGGTTAAAAATAAGAGGCACAGCGCATCATTGCTTTGGATGAGATCAAAGAATTCTTTGGGGCAAATGATGAGCTCAGTTTCCCATTGGGTCTTAAACTCAGGCGCGCTCGCCAGTTCTTTAAACAGAGGCCATTGATCAAAAAAGGTTTTTGGGCAGAGATACTGGGGGTCAATCGTAAACGCACGGGTCAGTCGCTCATTGTATTGCTCATGCGAGATCTTCGGCAAAATAAGCAGGGAACGGGAGCCCGCCGTGTACGTATACGCTTGATCGACAATATGAGAGATGCGATCTGGGTGGAAAATATTGTTCAAAGAGAAAAATGTGCCTGGTTTTAAAATGCGTACAGGAACCAAGTGGCTTGGCAAGTCAATGTGCGACTCCAAAACCCCTTTCGTCACCGCACAAATGGGCAGGGCCGTGTTCGTATACATGAGTTCATTGCGGATGGAGGCAGGCACTTCATCAGAGGTAATGGGAATTAACTTTCCTTTAAAAGGAATATTCAACACCCCTTTGCTCACTACCTGTGCGCCAAAAGGATAGCGCGCCCGATAAAAGCAAGTCGATGTTTTTTTGAGGAGAGCATCCAAATGCTCAATCAGATCAGGAAAGAGCATTTCAAAAGTTTTTGAAATCTCGCCCCACTTCACACTTTCAATGTCAGTTAACTCAGTCACATTCAATTTAATTAAATAAAAGTGATCTCATTCTAGCATAAAATTTTTTGAAATCAGTACATCGTCAGGCTTATCGTGAACCCTCAAGGAGTGAAGCCGACAAAATTTATAGTATTGTATAGAGTGGGGGTCTCAATTAATTGCTCTTTTTTAGTAATGGCAATTACAATGTAGCTGGCGATTGGGAATATTTCGTCGATTTTCTATAAGGAACCCTATGTCAAGCCAATCTACAATTATTGAAAAAACAAAGGCCTTTGTACAAGACACGCTAAAAGGCGACGCTTCTGGCCATGATTGGTGGCACATTGATCGAGTGCATCGATTGGCGAAATATATTGCTGACAGAGAAGGGGCCGTTGGATTTGTGGTGGAATTAGCAGCTCTGCTTCATGACATAGCAGATTGGAAATTTCATGAGGGAGACAGCTTGGCAGGGGGGCGTGTTGCAACAGAATGGTTGCGTTCGCTCGATGTGAATGAGGCCATGACAGATCATGTGGCCCGAATCATCGATGCCGCTTCTTTTAAGGGTGCGCATGTACCTGATGTCATGGCGTCTTTGGAGGGCCAAGTGCTTCAGGATGCGGATCGCCTAGACGCCATGGGGGCCATCGGCATTGCCAGAACGTTTGCATATGGTGGATCAAAGAGACGCACAATGTATGATCCCAGCGAAGCACCCCTTCTTCACAATTCGTTTGATAGTTACCAAAACAGCACTTCCTGTACAATCAACCATTTTTATGAAAAACTTTTGCTTTTAAAAGACCGGATGCATACTAAAACAGGAAAAACTTTGGCCGAAAAAAAGCATCGCGTGTTGGAAGATTTTTTGAAGCAATTTTTGTCTGAATGGAAGGGCGTATTATGAACGGTTGGCTTGACATAGCAACTCATTATCCCAGCCCTAATTTTAATGCGCGGCCTGCCGGAACAACAATCAATCTTCTCGTCATCCACTCGATCAGCTTGCCCCCCGATGAGTTTGGCTCGGGCGATGTCATTGATTTTTTTCAGAATAAACTCAAACAAAACAAAAGCCCGTTCTACGAGCAATTGAAAGATGTCAAAGTCTCTGCACATTTTTTTATTGAACGCAACGGCCGGATTGTACAATTTGTTTCAACGGAAGACCGTGCCTGGCATGCGGGAGTCTCAAGTTTTTGTGGCCAAGAAGACTGTAATCATTATTCCATTGGCGTTGAGTTGGAAGGCTGTGATACCCTACCGTTCGCGAAAAAGCAGTATGATAGTTTGACGACCTTAACGCGGAATTTAATGAAAAGGTATCCGCTCATCACAAAAGAGCGGGTGGTCAGTCACGCAGAAATTGCCTTGCCGAAAGGTCGCAAAACCGATCCAGGGCCTTTGTTTAATTGGAATTTTTTTTAGGGACACTCTAAATGCAACGGGATACCATTCAAAGTTTTATCTTCAAACATCGTGCCATTCGAGGCGCCTTGGTTCGACTTAATAACAGTTATGAAACGGTGGTCATGCAACACCATTACCCTTCGATCTTAGGGAATTTGCTGGGTGAGGGTTTGCTGGGCGTCTCCTTAATGGGCAGTTTTTTCAAGCATCCGGGCAAACTCACTTTACAATTTCAGGGCCAGGGGGACTTGAGCTTTTTGTCCACTCGCATCACGGCAGATCACCAAATTCGCGGCTTTATCCGGGCCAATCCCGATTTGATTACTGCCAAAAATCTGCTGTTTGCCCTGGAAGAAGGCACCCTCACCATGACTTATGAAGGTCCAGGCGGTGCGGGCCAAGCGCATCACAGTGTCATTCCTGTTGAAGACATCTCCATTGCCAAAGCCTTGGAAAATTACTTTCTACGCTCAGAGCAATTGCCGACGCGATTTTTCCTTGCAAGCGCCGATGAAGTGGCTGCAGGCATGATGCTGCAAGTTTTGCCTTCAGCCCATCCAGAAGGCGCCTATATTGATTTGGAACACGTCTCTGTCTTGGCGGCGACTTTATCAGATGATGAACTGTTTACCCTGCCTTTTGAGGACATCATTCACCGTCTTTACCCGGAAGAAGACGTCGAAATTTTTGCCCCACGCGACATTGAATTCGGCTGCAATTGCACAGTGGATAAAATGCAGCAGGCGGTCATCAATTTAGGCCCCACTGAAATGGCACGTATTTTGGAAGAACAAGGCTTTATTGAAGTGATGTGTGAATTTTGTGGGCGCAGCTATAAATATGAAGACCGCGATCATGGCTTTGGGCATGATCTGTTTCAAAGCTCGCCCCTGACCTGAGCAAAACAAAGCTAAACTATTATTTGCATTTTTTACAATCATTCTATACACTGTGGCATTTTAAACAGACAGATGATATTTTAATTGAAAAAAACCTTAATCCTTCCCGCAACAAGCGTTACTTTCCGCTCCCTCATTCTCGATAAATCCTGGCACAAACGCTGGAATCATCCCCAAATTCTTGATGAAGTCCGTGCAGAATTGGCCCATGAGTGTGAAGGCATGGACACCACGCTTTTGGATGCCAGAATCAAAATAGACAGCGCTGACGGTTTGGAGCTTGAGGTGGCTTTTGCCCCTGAGCAAGACTTGGCAAAAGGCTGCTCACAGATTCATATTGCCGGACACCCTCATTTCAATTTGGCGCCCTGGCGGGCGATGCAGCATCGTCATGCAAAACGCTGGCTGGCTTTAAGACTGGGGCTGCTGCCTCTTGTAACCGCTTTGGTTCTCTCTCTCCTTTTGGCCCAAGAGGAAGGAGTCCTCACACGACAAAAAGCCTCTCTTCACCGGCTGCAAACACAAGAAATGAAGCTGGAAGCAGCGGTGGCATTGGGGGCGCAATCATGAATCTCAGCTTAGCCCTAAAACAGCCCTGGGGCCAAATCACATTGAGCGTCGTGATTTCTCTTGTGATGGCCGCGTATCTCGTTTTTTTTGAGATCCTGCCCGATCAATCAGACATTGCCATGATTAAACAGCAGAGCAATCTCTTGCGGGTGCAAATTCAAGATATGAAATCAGCCCCCACCCCAGCTGCGCTCAGCATTCCAAAAAATATTCCACGCAAAGCACCCTCCCTCGCAGCCAGCACTCGATGGTTGGGAAAAATTCGCAAACAAGGCGAAATATACTGCGTTTTTATGCAGAACAATCACATCACCCTCAGCAAAGCAGGAGCGGCTACATGTTAAAGACATTCATCCTCTTTTTTACCCTCTTTATGAGTGTGTTTCTGTATGCCGAAGATCAAGCTCTAGACCTTGATTTTACAGACGCACCTGTTTCCGCTATTTTGCAAACCATTGCGAGTTTGGCAGGCAAAAATGTGGTGATTGCAAGCGATATCAGCGGTGACATGAGCCTTCACGTCAATCACATGAACTGGCCTCAGGCTTTAAATGTAGTGACCCAAAGCCAAGACCTAAGCGTCAAAACCATTGGCGACACGTGGTACATTGGCAAAACTGCTGAAGTGGCCAATCAGTTCAAAAACACCGCAGAGGCTGAAACTGCCTCAGATTTGGCCGACCCCCTGTCCACTGATTTGCTCTCCATCCACTACGCCAATGCCAAAGCGCTGCAAGACTTGTTGCTTCAAGACAAAGGCCTTGTGTCTGCCCGCGGTCAGATCGTGATGGATCGCCGCACCAACACCCTCATCATCACCGACACCCCAGATCATCTCAGTCAAATTAAAATCGTGGTGGAGCAGCTTGACATTCCCGTACAGCAAATTCACATCGACGCCCGCATTGTGGAAGTAGATAAAAGTGCCCTTGAGTCGTTTGGAATTGTTTTAGACAACTCAGCCACTCGGGCGATGAACAGCTTAGGCGCCGTCAATCAAGCCGCCATCAATTTACCTATTTTAAATCCCGCTGGCACCATCGGTTTTGGCCTGGGTCGCATCGCGGGCAGCGAACTTAATTTGCAATTAGAAGCCCTGGAAGCCTCAGGCGATGGCAAAGTCATTTCGGCCCCAGAACTCACTGTTTCCAACAATCAGGAAGCTTACATCGAACAAGGCAGTGAGATTCCCTTTCAAACGTCCACCTCCAGTGGCGCCACACAAATTGAATTTCAAAAAGCCGTTTTGGGCCTGCGGGTCATCCCTCAAATCACCTCCTCAGGCGAAATCAATTTGACCCTCCAAGTGAATAAGGACTCCATTTCCCACCAACCCAGTCCAGCCGGCACCACCCCCATCCTCAATACCTCACAGGTCAACACCAACATCCTGGTTCGCAATGGCGAAACCCTGGTCTTAGGCGGCATTTACGGCGAGGAACACACCCACGATGTCAAACAAATTCCCGTCTTAGGCGGCATCCCCGGCATTGGCTGGTTGTTTCGAAACAACGAAGACGCTGACAAGTACACCGATTTACTTATTTTCGTTACCCCAACCATTGTGGAGAACTGAGCACTTACATTTTGCAATCAGGGTGTAGGCAACGGGGACGATGAAGAGGGAGAAAATGGTGCCAAATAAGAGGCCAAAGACAATGACCACCCCAATTTGACGACGACCATTGGCATCTGTCCCGAAGGCGAAAACGAGGGGCAGGGCGCCCAAAATCATGGTGAGACTGGTCATCAAAATGGGGCGGAAGCGCGTCAGCGCAGCGTCTTTGACAGCAGCCATCACGTCCATTCCTGACTTCACACGCTCATTGGCCAATTGGGTGATGAGCACCCCGTGTTTCGACACCAAGCCCATCAAGGTCACCAAGGCAATTTTGGTGTAAATATTGATGGAGCCGCCCATAAGATACAGGGCAATCAAAGCGGCCACCACACAGAGCGGAACGGTGCAGAGAATGATAAGCGGGTCGATAAAACTTTCAAACAAAGCCGCTAAAATCAAGAAAATAAACACAAGTCCCAAGACGACAAAGAAGTTGCCACTGGCGCTGTTTTGTAGGAAAGTCCGGGCCTGACCGCCCCAGGCGATGTGTAGATTTTCAGGCAAGACTTGCTTGGCCACCGATTCCACCTGATGCATGACCTGACCGGTGGAATATCCAGGGGCGATATTCACATCCAACTCTCCCGCGCGGATGCCGTTGACATGGTCGCGCTCAGCCAAATCAATGGCAGGGGTCA
>CAYGFJ010000101.1:0-5839 GCA_964349115.1 uncultured Francisellaceae bacterium | reverse complement strand
CGACAGCGCCGTCGGTGACGCCGTAGCAGCCGGAGAGAATGCCTCGGTAGTGGTAATTGGTGTAGCGGTGTTTGGGGTGGTAGGTTAAGGGAGTGGTGTCACGCCAGTATTTTAGGGATTTTGCGGTGAGGGTGTGATGTTCTTGGTATTGGGCTTGGGCTTGGGCTTGGGCTTCATTTTGTCGCTCTGCGAGTTGATCTGATCCCCCCTGCCCCCCTTGGTGCGAACTTTGTTCGCTAAGGGGGGATTTCACATCCTCGCCCTTTTTGAAATCGTAGGTGATGGTTTCAATGAGATAAGGGGTCACAGTGCCGTGGCGGTTGACGTGGATGATTTCACCAGGTTGGAGGTTTAAACCTTGGAAACTGGCCGTCAGGGTGTCTTCTTGCACTTTCATGCTGTCCCTCAAGGCTGAGGTCAAGACTTGGAGTTGTTTGATGTTGATGAGATTGCCTAAAGTGTGATGGTCCCAAACGGCTTTGTCTTTGATGTGGCCCAGGCTTTGCGTTTCAATCAGATAACGGTTTTCCTCTTCGACGAAGTGAATGCCTCGGACGACATCAGACTTTGCTTGAAGATGCCAACTGGCATTGAACAAACCTGCGCCTTCGGACTCTCCTGCTTTTAAAAAGGGGATCTCCCCACGGTCAGGGAAGGCGCCGTTGTGGTCACTGACACAGAGGGTGACGCCGCCCTTTTCAAAATCTTGACGGAAGTTGAAAGTGATGCCGTATTCGGCCAATTGTCGGAGGATGAATTCCATATCGCATTCACCATATTGTGTGATGGACTTCTGAGAAGGGTAAGCTGAGTCTTTATTGCGAATGAGGCTTTTGACGACCGTGCCTGACAGGCCTTGGTCAATGATGTCCAACACAGAGCCGCCGTAATAAATGCCGGATCTGGAATTCAAGAACAACACCTGACATTCGGGGACAATGTGGAGAGAGACCAACTCCATGCCATTGGCATAACGAGACGTCCCCTTCAGTGCAAACAGGCGACCTTCTAAAATGATCTCATGCTCAAAGCGGCCAGATGAAACGGTCAAACGACAATGCAAGCCCAGCTTTAATGCTGAGGCAGCCCGGCCAAAGGCTTGGGATTTGACATCGCCCACCACCAAGACCCGAAGGTCATAGCGACCATGCAGAGCTGCTTCATACGACACTGACAGGCAATCAAAGACTTTGCCACTGTCGACCAGAGTCAGGTGGATTTCTAAAGCATCGAAGGGAGTTTGCATGATGTGCGCTCTCAATTAAAAAAAGGGAAGAGCAAACTGTAGACTGATTGAATGTTGATGTCAAGTGTAGGCACAATTCTTGACACAAGTCGAAATATAAGGGTCATGAAGTGAATCTTTGTGAGATGTCCCTGACCCTGATTTCTGGCTCAAGCAAGCAGAGCTTCGAAATGCTTTATAAAATATCCGAAGCCAAGGTATAGGCTTTGTTAAGCGCCTTGGCCACCGGTTCGCAGGTGATGTGGCCCTCATAAATATTGAGGCCATTCAAAAGATGTGGGTCAGCGAGCAGGGCTTTTTTGGCTCCCAAGTCGGCCAATTTTAAAACGAAGGGCAGGGTGGCATTGGTCAAAGCCAAGGTGGAAGTCCGCGCCAAGGCGCCAGGCATGTTCACAACGCAATAATGGGTGACACCATCCACCACGTACACTGGGTCAACATGGCTGGTGGGGCGACTGGTTTCAGAACATCCGCCTTGATCGATGGCGATGTCTACAAACACAGAACCAGGCCGCATTCTTTTCAACATATCTTTTTTAATGAGTTTAGGCGCGGCAGCGCCAGGCAACAAGACTGCACCTACAACCAAATCAGCATGCGTGACGTAGTGCTCGATGGCATCGTTGGTGGAATAAATGGTGGTGAGCCTGGCACCAAACTGGTCGCTCAATTCTTGCAGACGATCCAAAGATTTATCCAGCACCACCACTTGCGCCTCCATCCCAATGGCCATACGGATGGCATTGCTGCCAGCGACTCCACCGCCAATAATAACGACCTCTCCTGCTGCAACGCCAGGCACGCCGCCCAGCAAAACGCCTCGTCCACCTTGGGCTTTTTCAAGATAATGCGCGCCCACTTGAATCGACATCCGCCCTGCCACTTTGCTCATGGGGGCGAGCAGAGGCAACTGCCCTTGACGATTGGTAACCGTTTCATAGGCGATCGCCACACAGCCTGAATCTTGCAGCAACTGCGTTTGCTCAGGATCGGGCGCCAAATGCAAATAGGCAAACAAAGTTTGGCCTTTTTTCAGCATCCGACATTCTTCTGGCTGAGGCTCTTTCACCTTCACAAGCAGTTCAGTCGATTCAAACACTGCCTTGGCATTGGGCACCATTTTGGCCCCAGCCTGAAGATAATGTTCATCAAAAAATCCGCTGCCCACCCCCGCTTCAGTCTGAACCAAAACCTCATGTCCATGATGAGTCAGTTCCCGCACCGCTGCTGGCGTTAAGCCCACGCGATATTCATGATTTTTGATTTCCTTTGGAACGCCGATTTTCATTGTACTGCCTCTCTTGGTTGCCCATAATGAGCCAGAATTCTATTACAAAACCATTGGCTTGTAACCCCGCGTGAGACTCCTGAACCTCAAGCGCCTAGAACGCCTGGGGCAAGGCAAATCAAAGCAACGCGTTATCGCAGAATCCTATGCAACAATTGAGTAAAGCAACCAACTCAGCAGTTAATTGCCAACAATAAACAGCTTTACAATGTCGTTTATTGTTGGCATTATTGTCTCTATTATTCATTTAGAGCTGCTTCTTATGCCTCACCTTCGTTTACGCTTTGCAGCACAGTACATTGAAAAACTTGCAAAATTATGGCCTGTTGTAGGGGTGGTGGGTTTGCGACAATCGGGCAAAACCACGCTGATGCGCAGCCTGTTTCAAGTCAACTCGGTGATGAGTTTTGATGACTTGACTTTGCGGGAAGAGGCCATCAAATCTCCCCGCTTGTTTTTAGAAAAATTAACCCCCCCAGTGGTACTGGATGAAGTCCAAAAAGCGCCGCCGCTCTTTGATGCCATCAAAATGAAAGTGGATGAGCAAAGAATTCCGGGATCTTATTTTATAACGGGTTCCAGTGCCTTTTCAGCCAAAATCGGTATTCGTGAAAGCTTGACGGGGCGCATTGGTGTGGTGGAGCTTTTCCCCCTGTCCTTGGCTGAAATGCATGATCAGCCGATGCGATTCATTAACTCGCTTGCCGCTCCTCTATCCGACAATGCACCAAAGCCCCGATTCCATTTTACAGCGCTTGCTAAAGCCACCCTGACAGGGGGCATGCCTATTCCTGCGTTTTTGCGAGACAGTAGCCAACGCGATTTGTATTGGCGTTCTTGGTTGGAAACGTCTATTTTGCGTGATTTGGCACGACATTTTCCCCGTGGCTTTAATCCTGATTTTGCCTTCAGTGTATTGGAGCAAATGGCTTTGATTTTGCAGCGGGGCGAGCTTCCAACGCTCAAACACTTTACAGGCACAGCAAGAAAAATACGTCTGTATCTCAGTGCCTTGGAAGACATTTTTATCCTACGAAAAATCAATTGCCATGGTGCGGGAATTGGCAAAGAAATCTGGCTGTTCACCGACTCAGGTCTGGCGACTTACTTGATGGGTGCCTTCATGGGCGAAGGCGTCACTTTAAGCCTCTTGCGCCAATTCATTTGGAATGAAATCTGTGTCCAAGCGGAATATCAAGGCAGACGACTGACTCGTCAATACTATAAATCAGCCCAAGGCTCCCCCATTGACTTCATCATCGACAACACACCTTTTCGCATTGTGGCCAACCCCTCCACGCTGATCCATCAACGCCATTGGGAAGAGCGCGCGCTGCGCGGTGCCATGAAAAAATTAAGCGCCCCCAATGGCTATCTCATCGCCCCAGTTGATCACGCTGAGCTTCCCACCCAAGCGGGAGAGATTGGCGTCCTGCCTTGGACGGCGTGGAGTTAACAACTTACCAAGCCCAGAAAAACCTTGACATGGAAGCCATTCTCCCGCCAACCCTAGCTCGGGACGACAACCTCTGCTAATGCGCTGGAAGCAGGCGCGGGTTTTTTGCCAAAAATAAACGCATTGGCTGCAGAGGCAGCTGGGGCAACACCTTCTGCTGCGATTTGTTTGACAAGAACAGCGACTGAAAATGCGTGCTGCGCACAAAGAGCCCATATCGCTTCTTCTCCTTTAAGCGTCAGCGCAACAAAGCCCAATGTTCCAGCTACAAATACACAGCCCTTCTGAGCGCGCTCATTGCTGATATAACGCCAAGTGGTGCTGTCGACAATGGATAGAATAATCTCAAGCGCATTGCCAGCCCCCTTTGGTAAGCAGGTGGCCGAGGCTGCAAGTCTTATGGAAATAGCCTTTGTGTCAAATGGTTCCACCAGCCCCTGTATCGCAGTCACTGTGTTCTGTAATTTCGATAAAAAGAAATTGCTGAACAGTGCACTGACTCCTTGTGCGCTCACAAGCCCGAGTACCAAACCGATTATTTCAGAGGCCCATGCTGGAACAAGCCCTTCAAGAAGAGTCTTCGTGACCCCAAGCGCAGTATATCCTGATGCACCTGCAAGCACGGCCACAGACAAGGGGCCAGCTGCACTGGGAAGATGCCGAAAGAAAGAACTGGGCCATTGCACACATTGATCAAAAACGTCTGTCCCCCAGCTGGCATCAAGACCCTCCCGGAAGGCAGCAAGTCCATTGAGCGCTGAGATTCCTTTATAAGCGAGGAGTGCGATCGCCCACCCATAGAATTTCCCGTTATGCATTATTTCAGATCCAGATGGATCTGCTTCACTGGAGGGCTTGCTGAGCTCAATGGCTGGAAGCACAGCGCTGGCCAACATGACTCCAAGGTGTGAGGCGGACGTCAGTGAAATGAGTGTTGTCCAGGGCCAAGAAATATCAGGGGTGGCTGCAGTCTGTTCGGCATTCTCTTCTTGCCATGGACCTAAAAAAGTATACCAAGTGCGCACTTCTTCCAGAATAAAAGGAAGTGCACAGATAATGAGAGTGGTGCCAAAATCACAGCCACAAAATGAAGCAAGCAAAGCCAGCTGAGCGGCTTGCATAAATGCTTCAAAACCTGAAAAAGCAATAATGCCCGCTTTTCTACAGCCCCGCAAGGCGGAAGGTGCTGTAAGGGTTTCATCATTAGTTTCATCATTAGTTAAAAGCAGTGCTGTTTGATCTGAGCCGCTGGCCATGGCCTCTCCATTTAATATTAATATAAAAACATGTTAATTGTTTATTAAAAAAAAATAAAAGTCAACACAAAGCGTTGTGTCAGCAATTTTTTTCACATCGATAAAAGCCACGTTGAAATAGGGATGACTTTGATGGCTTGTTGTGTTCCACCTTCGCCCAGTCTGATTTCATCAGATTCTGTTGCGGTGATAATGAGGCCCTCTTTTAAATGATTGGCATTCATGGCTTCTAGGAGGCCGGCCACTTCGCGTTTTTTGGTGTCGCTGTCCGCCAAAGAGAAGCAGGCTTGGATGACTAAAGTTGGGGCGTCGGGTCGAGTGGCAATGAAGTCACATTCTTTTTGGTCACGATGATAATAGACGGTGTAATTGCGGCGTTTTAATTCGATGAAAATGACGTTTTCCAGCAAGCGCCCCTCATCGCCGCTGGGGCGAAATCCGACTGCTTTAGCCATCGTTGGGTCAATGAAATAGACTTTCTTGGGCGCATAGATCTGCTGTTTTAATGAGGGATGAAAGCGAGAAATAAAGCAGTTTTATGTATTTCTCGCTGGTCCAAGATGATGTTTTTCAAAAGCTCACGGTTCATGAAG
>CAYGFJ010000100.1:0-5841 GCA_964349115.1 uncultured Francisellaceae bacterium | reverse complement strand
GTCTCATCCTGGGCGATGGCGTTGATGGTGAGGTCGCGGCGGCAGAGGTCCTCTTCCAGAGTGACAGTGGGGTCGGTATAAAACTGAAACCCTTGATGACCTTGAGCGACTTTTCGTTCGGTCCGTGCCAGGGCATATTCCGCGTGGGTTTTGGGGTGGAGAAAGACAGGGAAATCTCGGCCGACAGGCTTGAATCCTTGGGTTTGCATGGCCTCGGGACTTGCGCCCACCACCACATAATCACGTTCTTTGATGGGCAAGCCCAATAATTGGTCGCGAACCGCGCCTCCTACTAAATACACTTTCATGTCAGCTCCCTTGAGTCCGTTGATGATTCTGCAGTTCTCACTCGTTTTGCATTAAATATGAGTTGGAATCATATCTCAACGCACCACAGCGTTCATACGTGGTGTAGGCAAGTCGTTTATGGGTGTTGAATGCGAGTGGCATATATTTTTCATTTATTTTTCATGGCAATATATCATTTTTTTGAAGTCGGCGCTATGGAAAATGATGCATTCTCTCATTAACCCCGCTGTGATTCGCGCTGAGCTTGCGCTGAAAAACAAAAGCCTGTCTACCATCGCAGATCAAGTCAAATCCGTATATGAAGACTGGCATGGGCAACCAGAACGCTTTTTCTTTTTTAAACTCAATCAACAGGAATATTGCGGTCAAAAGCTGATTTCCCCTTTGGTATTCGAGTGTCAGGCACCCACGCTTTTTTGTTCTCACATAAAAATGGACATGCTTTTAGGACTGGTGTTGCGTACACAATGCAGCGAAGGTGGCGTTCGGATTTTCTATAAAACGCTCTCGCTGGCACAGCGACACGCTATTTTTGAAACACTCTTGCAAGACCGAATGATTGATCTGTACTTCCCTTTTGTTCATTTGAATAAAGATCACCATGCTGAGCTGACATCTCCAGAGCAGGGGTGGGTCATAGACGAAGAAACCGCAAATTTTTTAGCACGCGGCGAGGCAATGCAAGTAGAGGTCAGTTTGGAACTGCTTCGGGAAGATGCACATCCAGCGCCTGTGATTTATGATCCAGCCTGTTCTACAGGGCACTTCTTGTATGCTTTAAAGCAATCCATTCCTACTGCGACCGTCATCGGACAAGATTTGAGTCAAAGCATGTGTGACCGAGCAAGACCTTTGTTGGACCAAGTCATTCACGGTGATGCATTTTGTCCTGAGATCTCCTATGCATCCTGTGACTATATTTTCTTTCGCTTTTTAAATGCAGAAGTGGTCAATACAGAAACCGCAATGACTTTATTTAAAGCCATTATCCCCTGTCTGAAACCGACAGGAAAAGCGATTTTATTTGGATTTACCCCAGTGTTAATCGCTCTGCCTGAGCTGATGCAGCAAGGGTTCCGCACCCTTGCCTGCAATGCTGCACACGTAACAGAAGGGACATTGATTCAATACTATGTGATCAGCCCAGCGGCGGGGCTTGACCTGCCTCAACAGCGATAGGGGCATGACCCCCTGGATAGATGGCCGTGCTTCTCATTGCAGGTCGCGGAATGGGCGCAATTTCTATCCGGTATTCTTTGCCAAAATGAAACGCTTCCCGACCGGCACAAGCAGGGATCAATTCACTGAAAATGCGCGGATATAATTCTGAGTGAAAGCTTGCTAAAACAAGCAAAACCAGAGATCTCAGGGTATATTCATCGCCATTGACATACATTTTTGCAGACCAGTTTGCGGGTATAGCACATCCATTCTTCTCGCAAAGACTATTCAGTAAAGCATCATATTTAGGATTGTGATTGAGCTCTGGCGCCATTAATTTAGACACCAGTGCTCCTCGCTCACTTGTGAAAGCCACACTCCATTTAATAAACGCGCTTACCGCAACAACCATCACAAAAATGGTGTAAATCCCTGAAGGTGTGCATAAATCACGAGGTAAATAACAATCACGCTTTCCGATGTAACCTTCGCAGGCATCTTTAACCCATTTACACTCCCCCGCATTAATTGCTGCTTGCAGCACTTTCTCCCTTGCGGCATCTTTTTGCATTGCCGAAGCAAGAAAGGCGCAGCAGACTCCAAGCCCAAATATAAAAAGACTGAGAAGGCGAATGCTGACCTCAAAAGAGCATCCTTTTTCACGTAGAAGAGAATGAGAAATGAGTGCTCTATGTTCACGATTCACCAAGGAAAATAACTGAAAAAGCGCCTTTAAAACAGGAACTGTTTCGACTGAACGCGCTGGCATCCCACAAGTGCCGGCTGGTTTAATAAATGAAAAGGTATCACTGAGCCCTATCACTTTACTATCTGAAAACCTTGTGCCCAAAAACAAACGCTGTCTTAAGTCCAATAAAACTTTTAATTCTTCAGCACTGAGCGCGGCTTTAAAAAAATCAATCCGCGGGTCATTCTTATCCAAAAATACTTGGCTTAAAGGGTTGGGCTCTGCAGTTCGAAACATGGGTCATTCTCCTTTTTGTTTAATGATACAAAATGATAGGGTTTTGTCATGTCAAGGCAATAGAGTAAATTTACTCTAATCCATGCGCCAGATCCGGTGTAGAAAAGAAAATATTGCCAATTCAAGAAATAAATGGCACACTCAAAGAAAATGGAGGATTTCATATGTTTGCCACAAAAACGAGATTAGCTCCAGGGGGGCGCATCATTATCCCTGCTCTGGTACGTAAAAAAATGGACTTGGAGACGGGCGATGAAGTCATTTTAAAATTTGAAGATGACGTCCTCAAAGTATTTAATCTCAATCATGCCATTCGTGATGCCCAGGCTTTGGTGGCGCAATACAACCCAAAAAAAATCAGCCTGAGCGAAGAACTCATTAAAGAACGCCGTGCAGAGGCCGCGCATGAATGAACATATTCTAGATGCGTCCGCTTTACTGGCGCTTCTCAACCAGGAGCCCGGCTGTGAGCTTGTCAAAAAACACATGCCCCGCGCTTTGATGTCCAGCGTTAATTTTTCAGAAGTCTTGTCAAAATTGATCGACCGCGGCATCCCTACCCACAAAGCCGAAGAGGTTCTCGACAACCTCAAAATTCGCATCGTCCCCTTTGACTACAAGCAAGCCCTTTTGGCTGGCGTCTTTCGCACCCAAACCAAAGCCTTGGGCCTCTCCCTTGGAGATCGCGCCTGCCTCTCCTTGTCTGCTACGCTAAAACTTCCCATTCTCACTGCTGACACACCATGGAGCCAGCTGAGTTTATCCGATGTTACTGTGGTTCAGATTCGCTGACTTGCGAAATTGAAAGACATAAAATCTGCTTGAGTCATTAAAACGTTTATGATATAAAAGGCGGCTTCAATGAGCCAGTCGGTTGATTGAAGCGGGAATGGTCCCACAACAATACAAAATACCACATGTATCCATACGGAAATCATAGGGTGCTCGCGAAAGCGGGTTATGATCCGGGATGCATGGACGTACAACCCTAATAGGAGTCAGTCAATGTCACAGATCACCATGCGTGAAATGCTCGAAGCCGGTGTCCATTTCGGTCACCAAAAGCGTTTTTGGAACCCCAAGATGGAACAATATATCTTCGGAGCCCGCCAAAAAGTTCATATTATCAATTTAGAAAAAACCCTCCCCCTCTTTTTAGATGCAGTGAATTATCTCGGTAAATCGGCCTCCAAGAAAGGTAAGATTTTGTTTGTCGGCACCAAGAAAGCCGCACAAGAAGCCATAAAAGAAGAAGCCATCCGCGCAGGGATGCCCTATGTCAACCATCGTTGGCTGGGTGGGATGCTCACCAATTACAAAACCGTTCGTCAGTCGATTAAACGCCTGAAAGACTTGGAGAAAATGCAAGAAGAAGGTCAATTGGACCGTTTGAGCAAAAAAGAAGGCTTGATGAAACTCCGTGAAATGGAAAAGCTGGAAAAGTGTTTCGGTGGAATTAAAAACATGAATGGTCTGCCTGACATTATGTTTGTCATCGACACCGGCTATGAAGCGACAGCCATTGAAGAAGCGCGTCGTTTGGGCATTCCTGTGGTTGCGGTGGTTGACACCAACAGCAATCCTGATCATGTGGATTATGTGATTCCTGGTAATGATGATGCCATTCGCGCCATTCGTTTATATTTGAAGGGCATTGTAGACGCTATTCTGATTGCAAAAGAACAGGCTGGCCCTGAACTTGAAAAGAAAGTAGAGGAAACCAAAAAAGGAAAAGTGGTTTCTCAGCCCAAAGTCACCACCAAAAAAGCGGCTCCAAAAGAAGAAGTCGTCGTGATTGAAGAAGTGGTAGTGGAAGAAGTGGTGCAAGCTGAACCTGTCAAGAAAGTGGCAGTGAAAAAGCCTGCTGTGAAAAAAGAAGCGCCAGCAGAAGCTCAACCTGCAGAAGACAAAGCAGAACCCAAAAAACCTGCGGCCAAAAAAGCAAGCACCAAAAAAGCAAAGGAGTAAATGATGGCAGACATTAGTGCAGGGCTTGTGAAAGAGCTTCGTGAAAGAACCGGTGCAGGCATGATGGAATGCAAAAAAGCCTTGGTTGCAACAGCGGGAGACATTGAAAAAGCCATTGAGGAAATGCGTAAAAGTGGTCAGGCCAAAGCGGATAAAAAAGCAAGTCGTGTGGCTGCTGAAGGCTTGGTGGCTGTGGCAAGCAGTGCGGATGGCAAAGAGGTTGTTCTCTTGGAAGTGAACTGTGAAACCGACTTTGTGGCCCGTGATCACAACTTTATTGACTTTGTAAACCAGGTTGCTAAAAAAGCCTTGGATTCCACCAAAGTTGCAGTGGCTGATTTAAGCCAAGTGATGATGAATGGCGTTCATACTATTGATGTGGCGCGAAAGGAATTGGTCACAAAAATGGGTGAAAACATTGCATTGCGTCGCGGTGCTCATTTCAAAACAGCCCATCATTTGGGGGTGTACATTCATGGCGGCCGTATTGGGGTGGTGTTGGAATTGGAAGGGGGCGATGATGCCCTGGCCAAAGACATTGCCATGCATATTGCAGCAGCGAACCCCATGGTGATCACCGCGGACCAAGTGCCTGCAGAAGTATTGGCGAAGGAAAAAGAAATTTTTGAAGCCCAAACCAAAGACAGTGGCAAGCCTGCTGAGATCGTTGAAAAAATGGTGGCCGGTCGTCTGCGTAAATATTTAGAAGAAGTGAGTTTGGAAGGTCAGCCTTTTGTGAAAGACCCCAATGTCACAATTGCAGCCCTTTTGAAACAACATAAGGCCAAAGTCTTGCGCTTTGTTCGCTTTGTAGTGGGTGAAGGGATTGAGAAAGAAGAAGTCGACTTTGTTGCAGAAGTGATGGCACAAGTCGGTTCCAGCAAATAAGGGGCTTTATGACTCATCCACGGCGTGTATTGCTTAAAATCAGTGGGGAAGCGTTTTCCTCCGCTGATGCGCCTTTGTGTCAAAATCGTCTGGCTGATATTGTTGCAGATATTCGTGAAGCCCATGCCAAAGGCATTCAAATTGCGATCGTCGTGGGCGGGGGCAATTTTTTGCGCGGTGCCACCACCAAAGGGGTGAAGCGGATTACGGCGGATCACATGGCCATGCTGGCCACGATTATTAATGGCTTGGCGCTTCGCGATGCTTTAGATCAGATCGAGCTTCCTGTCAAACTCTATTCAGCGATTGAAGTGGCTGGGATTGCGGCCCGCTTTGATTATGCCAAGGCCATCTCGGCCCTTCAGTCTGGCAAGGTGGTGATCTTGGTTGCGGGAACAGGCAACCCCTTTGTGACCACTGATTCCGGTGCCAGTTTGCGCGCAGTCGAGATTGATGCAGACGTCATTTTAAAAGCCACAAAAGTCGATGGGGTCTATAACAAAGATCCTCGTCAACACAGCGATGCAACC
>CAYGFJ010000099.1:0-5906 GCA_964349115.1 uncultured Francisellaceae bacterium | reverse complement strand
ACCTTTACTTAAAATAAAACGATCGCGCCAAGAGTCTGTCGGGTTTTGGTGGTCAATCTTTAAAATCTTCCAATACAACGCGACTAATATATCGATACAAGAAAGGCACGAGCCCAAATGAGGGGTTTTAGCGATAGACGAATTTTCAATGGTTCGTGCACGCACAATATTGGCTATTTTAGTTAATTCTGAATGATCATTCATGTTATTATTTCTCACCGCCTCAGGCTTTATGAATATAATTTAACGGCATTTGCTTTAGTTTTTCAAAACGCTCTTCAACCCATGCCACTGTCTCTTCGACACCCGTGTCTAAACTTACTTTTGGCTGCCACTTTAATTGCTGATGTGCACGTGCTGAATCTAGCAAATAAGCAGCATCCTTACCTGCCCTTTCTCCTACAATTTCAACGGTCTTATCAAAGTTTACATTTAATTTTTTACACAGTAATCGCACTAAATCAACAATGGCAATATTTTCTCGCGTGGACAAGTGAAAGATCTCACCCGCTTTAGCCTGCAGCATCGCCTTTAAAGTTCCGTCGACCACATCCCGTATATGAATAAAAGATCGTACCGATTTTCCACCGCCATGCAGCGGCAATTTTTTGCCAAGCTTAATTGATAATATTGTTTTAGGAATAATACGATATAACTGTTGACCAGGACCATAGACATTAGCCGCGCGGGTAAAAACCACAGGGAATTGATAATTTTTTACAAAAGACATCAGGGACAGATCACATGCTGCACGCGAAACCGCATAAGGCGTACTAGGATGATAGTTAGTGTTTTCCTGTACCAACCCTTCACAAGAACCATAAACCTCTGGCGTCGAAATATGCACATATTTTTTCAAAAAATCGCAGCGACGTAATTGATCATGAAATTTAATCGTTGAAACTACATTGGTCATCATCCAATGTTCCGGATAAGCCCAGCTTTCTGCAACCATTGCTTGAGCTGCAAAATTAACGACATAGGCTGGTTTATGCTGATGAATCAACAGCATAATTTTATCCAAATCATGGTTCAAATCAGCCTGATAAAAATGGAATGATGCCCGTTTATGCTGAACAGACCATCGATAGGGCAAAAAAGCGATATCTGGCTCAGCAGATCGACTTACACCAATCACATTCAATCCTTGTTGCAAAGCACCATCAACAAAGTGCGATCCGGAAAAAGAGTTACTGCCTAAAACCAATACAGTCTCTGCCATTTGCTTGCTCCTATGCCACAACACCTAAGGCTTTCATGGCTTTTAAATTATAACAATTCGGCTCATCTTTGATCGCGCCCTTTTGAAATAAATCGATAATTTCATAAATAGCATGCTGCACTTTCTTTGTAGGTCGAAAGCCTGTTTTCAAAAGCTTGTCAGAATTAAGCCGATAAGAACGCGGGTCGTTAGATGGGGTAACCTTAATTTCTGCCGCTACTTTTTCTTTGACGGTTTTGGCAATCTCTAAAATTGATATATTTTCAAAACCGGCATTATAAATACCGTGAACGTCCGGATGGTTCAGTAAAAATAAATACAAATCAGTAATATCATCGATATGAATATTGGGGCGTACTTGATCGCCACCAAAAACTGTCATCACTTTGTTGGTCAGCGCCTGCATGGCCATCATATTGACAGACACGTCTAGGCGCATTCTGGGTGAATAACCGCAAACCGTCGCAGGCCTCACAACTTGCACAATGATTTTATCTTTATAGCTCAATAAAACCCGTTCAGTGACCATTTTGGTTTTGTTGTATTCGGAAATAGGATTTAAAGGCAAATCCTCCGTCACTTGAGGCTCATCACTCACCCCATAAACACTACCGGAGGAGGCATAGATAAACTGTTTAACGCCTTGTCGGATGGCTTCTTCAATCAACAACATACTGGCCAGGGGACCAATTTCCCAGCTGAGCTTCGGGTCCAAATCACAGCAAGGATCATTGGCAACAGACGCAAGGTGGATAACGGCATCGACTCCTTTGAGCCAAGTGGGATCAATGGTACGAACATCTCCTTTAATCACGGTCAAATTCGGATGGGGCTGCAAAGCATTCCCAAACCATTGGATATCCACCACCTTCACCCGATATCCTTGGGCTAATAACTTAGGAACCAGTACATTCCCTTTATAACCGCAACCACCTGTGACTAAAATTTTTTGCATATCAACCTTACTCCTTTACAAACATCGTAAATTCCACACTCACCCGTGTAAAATTGCCTTTATTCACTGCGCCTCCATGGAGCAAAAGATCGTTAAATACAACTGCGCTTCCAGGTTCGGTATAAGCTAATTTAATGGGAAGATCCACTTGTGTTTCATCAAACTGCGGCTTTGTAAAGCCATCACGATACTCACCCGTATACTTCCAAGTCCGTTGATGTGATCCCGGAACTATGCGTAGCCCATTTAAACCTGGCTCACAACATATGGCAACCCACACTTTAACTCGTTTTGCATTGGCAGGCATCGTGCCGTGTCCCAAATTCCAGAACCATGCATCTGCATGTAGTGGCCCCACGTCAGAGAGCTCATGTGGGCGAACTAATCGCCAATAAATTTCTTCTCGACCAATATTTTCTTCATCCGATATACCAAATTTTCCGTAGGTGTCTTCTAATTTTTTAAACAAAGAGGTGCTGCGAAAAGCATCGATTGCTTTTTGCGACAAAATTCTTACCAATTTCGGCCATACTTTCGCATGATCAAACACATGTGAAAACTCATGATATCTTTCAATACCCACGCCTGCAAAACTTTCCCAATGATTTGGAGCTATTTTTTTAAGACACTCCAACCAATGCGCTTCAATAAATGCTTTGATCGTTTGCAGCTCCTCTGCACTAAGTTTTAAATCAAGAGAAAAGCCAGCATCTCCATCAAGCTTGTCTTTTAAGCTAACACCCATTACAGCACCCATAACCCCCCCTACATAGCTTGCGCAAGACGATCCGTAATATTATGCAAAACATAGGCATGGCCAATTTCAACCTGACCATAATCAGTGGAATTGAGCCACAGATTAAAATCACCCACTGTTCTTAATGGATTGTGCGATAAGAAGCCACTCAAAGTAATGGCTTTAACGCCTTTTTCTTTTGCTACTTCAACGGCTTTGATGATGTTTTTAGATTTACCTGAGCTGCTGATAGCAATTAATACATCTTCTGGTTTTAAAAAGCGCTCGAGTTGTTTTGCGTAAATCTCTTCATAGCCATAATCATTAGAAATGCAAGTTGTGACTGCTGGATCTAACAATGCCGTAGAACGCACTTTGGCCATATTAATTAAATCAATCGTCGCGTGGCTTGCAATCGCAGCACTGCCGCCATTCCCCACGATGTAAACCGTCCCTTCTTGCTCACGACACGTCCACAAAAGTTGAATCATTTGCTCCATGCCCTGTTCTAAAGGCAATTTTTTTTGTGCTACATCCGTGATGATCGCACTGGATATCAGCATTGCAAATTGACTGACGGTAGCGGCTAAACTCATATCTGTTGTTTCTGCTTGACTCACTGACAAACTACTCCTTCTTTTTAACAAACATCGTAAATTCCATACTGATACGTGTATACTGCCCCTAATTCACTGCGCTACCGTCTCAAGACTATCATGAAAGACAATGGCATTGCTAGAGTGGCAATGGCAACATAGAGTGGCCAGTACCCAAGAAGGAGAGGTGTGCCAGGTTCAGTATAATCAGATGCCTAAAGAATCAACTCCCGCAAATCGGACAAGCTCTGGACCAATTGCGTGAGAAAGCGCGCACCATCGGCGCCGTCGACGACACGGTGGTCTAGGGATAAAGACAGCGGCAGCATCAGGCGGGGGAGAAATTCTTTGCCATTCCAAACAGGTTTCATTTGAGCGCGGGAAACGCCTAAAATACCGACTTCAGGCATGTTCACAATCGGGGTGAAGGCGGTGGTGCCCAAGCCACCCAGGCTTGAAATAGTGAAGCAACCGCCTTTCATGTCCTCGCCCTTGAGTTTGCCTTCACGGGCGCGGAGGCTGAGTTCACCCAATTCTTTGGCAATTTGGAGCAAGCCTTTTTGTTCAGCATTGCGTAAAACAGGTACCATTAGGCCATTCGGGGTATCGACAGCGACTCCGATGTGAATATAGTCTTTGAGTACCAAGTTTTCACCATCGGCAGATAATGAAGCATTCACAATTGGATGGGCGCGCAAAGCCATGGCCACGGCTTTAATCAAGAAGGGAACGGGCGTCAATTTGAGGCCTGCTTTTTCCGCGATGGCTTTTTTGTTGGAACGGAAGGCTTCTAAATCAGTAATGTCAGCTTCATCAAACAAAGTGATATGAGGAATTTTAATGGCATTGCGCAGTAAGCACGCCCCACTGATTTTTTTGATGCGAGGGAGTTTTTCAACACGCACAGCACCAAATTCTGCAAAATCAACTTGGGGATCGGGCAACAACCCTAAGCCTGCGCCGCTGCCCCCTGACATTTGGCTTTTGATAACAGCGCTTAAATCCTCGCGGGTAATTCTGCCTTTTTGGCCTGTTCCGGTCACTGTGTTTAAATCGATGGCAAGTTCACGGGCCAATTGACGAACTGCGGGGCCAGCATGAATGTAATTCTTATTCGCTTGGCAAGGCACCTGCTCTTGGAGCTGAGTCGGGTTCACCGATCGCGAGTTCCGCAGCGAAGCGAGGACTGTCTGAGCAGGCGGTGAACCCGACTCAGCTCCAAGAGCAGACTCAACTGCAGGAGCAGACGCAGGAGCAAGTTCCAACTTCAATAAAACACTGCCTTGAGAAACTTTAACTCCGGGCTTGACCAGGAGTTCTTTGATGATGCCCGCTTCGCTTGAGGGAATTTCCATGGTGGCTTTGTCGGTTTCCAACGTGATGAGGGACTGGTCCTTTTGGATGCGGTCGCCCACTTTGACTAGGACTTCGATGATGTCCACGTTTTTGTAATTGCCGATGTCCGGAACGGTGATGTCTTGCAGTGCCATGGTGAACTCCTTGATGTATAGACTTTATTTTTGAAGGCTCATGATAAACGATCGAATGGGTGCTGTCATCCTCACTCAGTTGTTCTAAATCAGGATTGGATGTTTCAAAGCGCGCAGAAACCTCTGGCGACAATGCACGCCTGGCCCCTGCATACCGCGCTCGCCAATAAGGATCTTCCAAATTGTCTTCGCGAATATCCTGCCCAGTTTTCGGAGAGTGAATAAAATTGCCATCCCCCAAATAAATCCCCACATGAGACACCATGCGACCATGGGTTCTGAAAAAAACCAAATCGCCTTTTTGCAATTGATGAACGGGTGCCAGGGCATGAAATTGCTCATCAGCCGTTCTCGGGATGGCAATCCCTTCCTGCTGATAGACATATTGACTAAATCCAGAACAATCAAAGCCATCTGTTGGATTCTCCCCACCCCATTGATAGGGCTTACCCAACTCAGAAGTTGCAACCGTGCACACTTGTGTTTGCAAAGGATTAAACGTCGTTGCTGCCGGAGATTCCAAATGAATGGCCGCAGCATGATAAACGACATGATGTTGCGGATGATAATGATTTGGATGCTTCTTGATGGAAGCCGTTGCATAAATGGGCGCAATTCCAATCAGAAAAGAACTCAACAGAACGACAAACCCACGGCCCATTATTGAGGACGCATATGGGGAAATAAAATCACATCACGAATCGATGGGCTGTCGGTAAAAAACATGACGAGGCGATCGATGCCAATGCCTTCACCTGCCGTAGGTGGCATGCCATATTCCAAAGCTTCAACATAATCGGCATCATAAAACATGGCCTCTTCATCGCCTGCATTTTTTGCGGCCACTTGGGCCTGAAAGCGTTCGGCTTGGTCTTCAGCATCGTTCAATTCCGAGAATCCGTCTGCG
>CAYGFJ010000098.1:0-5910 GCA_964349115.1 uncultured Francisellaceae bacterium | reverse complement strand
AAATGGGGAATTTCTCAATTACATTATCATACTCAATTTGAGCATCGCCAATAGACAATTTTGAATAAATTTCCAAAGATTGCCTGCTTTCATGCCCCGAATAAGGCTGAATCATGGCATCGTCAATCCCTTGTTTTTTCAGCCATGTAAACAGAAAGTGCCTGAGTGTGTGTGGTGAAATAGAGTACTCCATCCCTGCGGCTTTTGTGTAAATGGCCAAGATTTTTCTGATCCCTCGATCAGTGTAAGGCTTCTTCCATGATGACTCAAATAAATAACTTCCTCCTTTGGCCTGAACGCCATGTGCGTACATTGCTAAAATTTCTTTAAAGTCATTTGGAAACGGAACTATCCTATCTTTTTTGCCTTTTCCTTCGGTTATACGGATCTGGCACCGATCGAAGTCTAATTCTGATAATTTAATCTTAATCAGTTCACTGACCCGCACTCCCGTGTATAGAAGCGTCTTAATCATCACAACATGGTTCATTTTACGTGCCTTCCAGACGACTTCGTAGTATTTTTGGATTTCTGCCTCGGTCGGCACAATCGGGAGTTTTTTTGAGTGATGAGTCACTTCCACTTGTAGCTCTCGACGTAAGTGCCTAAACAGTTCTCGGAGATAATCATAATCTGGCTTTTCAGCTCTGAGTGTTTTGGCGATCAGCTTTGCTTTTTGGCCAACAGGTGTTCGTTTAATCTCGTCCATTTTATTTATGCTCCTTCATTTTTGGATTGAATCATTTCAAAGTTAATGCGGGTTTCAAAATCCAGCGGAAATAAACCATATGGATTGATATGCCCATAGATGGAGGGTGTCAACGCTCGTCGATCCGCTTCTGTGAGAAGACTTTCCCATGTTGGATTAGAGAGTGCCGACTGAATGATCATCGTATTAATATAGACCATGCACACTTGCAGCAGGTGAAAGCATGCAATCGAAAGCTCTTGATCATCCTTGTTGTTCGTTGATATTTCACCGAGCTTGCCGTAAAAAATAAATCCGACTGTACTGTTGACCATTTCAACCACATTGAGGGATTCGTGAATTTCGATTCGCAGTTCCTCTGAGGCCAGGTATTTACATAAAAAAATGGTCTTTTCAGCTTTGCCAATTTCCATCAAGGCCTTAAAAACTGGATGGCTGTAGTTGTCTCGACTGAATTTCTTAATGAGTACATCTGGTTCAACCATGCCTAATTTCAAAGCAACAAGATGCTTTACAACTTCATCATAATGATCGCGAGGATGTTTCCAGTTAATTGCGCCTTTTAGAACAGGTGTTAAATTTGGATAGAGATCTTTTTTTGCACTTGAAGAATACAACAGCTTTTGTTTATTCAAGTTCTTTAAGCGGGGCAATAAATCCAGCGATAGAAGTGAACCCAAAGCAAAACCCAAAACACTTTGGCCATGAGTATCCATGTAGAGCTTATTCATCTCCATTTGCGTGTCATGCTGTAAAAAGCCCTGGATCATTGCCGCAACTTCAGATGAAGAGCAGGTTTTTAATCTTGAATGAATGATCGTCGCATTTTTATCAACGTGCAGGTAAATCATTACCCCATGCCCTTTGTAGCGAACATGGTACTCGGACATCAGGTTTTCATCCCATACAGCGATTTTTGTTGAATCACATGCGCAGCCCGTTGTCCCAACTCCCCACCATTTTGGATCGCGAATTTTTAAGATTTCATTGACTACCGAAACAGCGGCTGCCTTTACATTGGCAGTATTGATAAAACGCCGCTGTATATAATGAAGCTGTGTATCCGTAACGTCCTCACTGGCACCACAAACACGCTTGAGACCAATATTGCTGCCGATACCGTACAGGCATAACAAAACCCTTCTACGGTGTTCCTGCCGATCCATGCTTTCTCGGCTGGCTACACTTTGAAACTGCTCAGTAAAATTCAGCAGTAAATCAGCTTCTTTCAAAATATCAAGCATGGTAATGTTTGACCAACGCTGGCTGATTTCACGTTGAAGTAAATGAAGATTAGAGGGAAGAGCCTGCGGCTCAGAGGGTGTGACCTTAATGCGCCCGCCCAATGTGTCTAAAATCTTAACTTTTTTATTGTCAGGGATGTTGTCATTTAAATTCTGCAACCCTCCATCCACATTTTGCTGCAGCTCAGCAATATACTCATTCGCATTGAAAGGAAGACTCAGCAACTTATAATAATCCGCCCTGCGGAGTTCCCAATCCTTGGGTAGATCATCTTCTGGATCACGATAGCGATACCCACCTTCTATGCAAATTCCCTTATACCCCAACTGTACCGAAAGCGCTTCCAAAATCCCAATTTCATAGTTGATTCGATTGACTTGCTCCATCCCTTCCACTTCTGTACATACAAGCGTTTTCCAATCACTAGGTAATGCCGCTAGGGGGGCTTTGAGTTCTGTTGGATAAAAATTGTCTTTTAAATCTTGATGCTTCAGGATAAAGCGCAGGGCCACCAGCAAAGCTTGACTCCCCTCTGCGTCAGTTTCTTTGAAGTGAAAAGCGTTGAGCAAAGACAACAACTCTTTCCGCTGTCCGTGGGAATACAAGGAGCGCATCTTGGTGTGGACTTCATTTTGATACCACTTACCCCTATGTTTGAGCTCATGTACTAAATCCTTAAGGGTGTCTTGACTTACTTTTGGGTAGATTTCATTCTCAATCACTCCTTTTGGCGATGCCACTGAAGCCGCTGCCAATATACCTAAAATATCAAACTTGCCATTCACTTTTTTGACTTCAAGCAAGACCTGCTTGTTGATACTTTTTTCAGCGGATGTTTTGATTTTATCAATCAGCTTAATCAATAAATCAGCGAGATAATCTGTCATCCGTTGTGCACGAACATAGCAAAATATCGCCATCATGGGGTAACGCTTTTCTGGGATAAATTCACGAATATTCCCAGGGAATGCAGCTAAAATTCGCGCATAATATTTATCCAGAGTTTTACGAGACAAGCCTTTTAAAACGTCCATAGGCACTGCAATCTCACGAAGCGCTTGCAGTTTTTTCAATTCAAATGCAATGTGCTTAAGCTTAATGCCCCGTAAATCCTTTTTGAGATCCCACAATTTAAGAGTTTTTGGCTCTTTTTCAACTTCATTCTCTCGTGTCAAATCATCTTCTTTATCGAAGAGTAAATCAATAGAGGCAAGTGCTTTTTTCGATAATCCCGGATAAATAGATGCAAAAATATGCTGCTCAAAACGGAATAGCACCGAGCGAATATGGTGATCAATTTCCTTTGGACTAAATGGCTCTATTTTTTGATCATGGCAAAATTGGTAAGCAGCAGCACGATAATGTTCCTGCGTGAACAAGCTTGTTTTTGACTGCTCAATGAGGGCGCAAATCAAAGGCTCAACATCTGCTACCGTCGCTTTGCGATACCCTGTTAATTTGCGGATATCATAACGAAATTTATCTGTCTTTCGACTTTCCCAAAGATCGGGCTTGATTTCAATTTCTGGAATACCTAATTGCTGAGTTAAAGCAGAAAGCAGGTCAGAAGGTGGTAAGCATTCCTCGCTGGGATAACGGTTTTCAAGTTGAAAGAACTTCAACATTGCCGCTGCCATGAGTTTGTTGGTCGATGTATGTTTTGATAAAACCCATTTCAGCTCTTCGCTATCAAGCAAAAATAGGCTTTCATTTATTGTCATCAGTTATCCATCATGATTTGGGTTGTTCAAGCTGTTTTTTTATTTGATTTTCACGGGCAAGATGGATCGCTTGCTTTAGTTTTTGCTCTAAAATTTCTCGGGGTGGTAATTCTGTCAGATATTGCGCCACATGGATCCCCGTTTTATCCATCTCCAAATACTCAATATCATCTTGATCTTTTCCTGCGCAGAGAATAATTCCCATGGGCTTTTCTTCATGGGGCAGGCGCTCATTTTGATCAAGCCAATTGAGATACCATTCCATTTGCCCTTTATAAGCTGGGTCAAAATCATCCATTTTCAAGTCCAGCGCTATAAGTCGACGTAAGCGCCTGTTAAAAAAGAGCAAATCCAAATAGCGATCTTTTTTGCCAGTGCCCATGCGTTTTTGGCGGGCTACAAAGCAAAAATCATTGCCCAATTCTTGCAAAAAATCGGTGATGTTGCTGAGGATCATATTTTCCAGGTCTTCTTCTGACTCATAGGTCTTTCCACCAATGAAATCGATAAAATATGGCTCTTTAAAAGTCAATTCAGGCGTCATTTCATCACTTTCTTTAAGCTTGTTAAGCTGTGCCTGAATGACGCTTTCAGGCTCTTTGCTTAAAGCAGTGCGTTCATACAGCATCCCATCGATTTGTTTTTTGAAGGCACGAACGCTCCAGCGTTGAATGCGACACATCTCAGCATAAAAATTGCGTTTTAGCTCGTCGTCAATGCTGTCAATTAAAACAAAATGAGACCAGGACAATTGTTTCGACAGTGTCGACACAATCTGTCTGTCTGGAAAGTATCTGGAAAATTTGAGCATTCTAAACAAGTTGATCCGCCCATATCCCCGACCATAACGGCTGGATAAATCGATGGAAATGGCATCTATCACGCCTTCACCATATTCAGCGCGCTTGGCCTTCAGTATTTCATCATCGATACGCTTGCCAATCAGCCAGCACAGGAGTACTTGGGTTGCATTATATTCACGTGCAACGTGAGCTCTTGCCTCTTCAATCAGCTGACTGATATCATTGAGCAGGACTTTTGGCGTATCCAATAATTCTGCGCTTTGTTTGGGCGCTGGATGATTCTGGTCGGTCATGTTTATATCCTTAAAAGAGTTCCTATAAGAAGTGGTGTCGGCACTTATGTGGCTTATGAGCCACGCTGAATGGGCAGTCTACTCTTTAAAAATAGACAATGCAATACTAATTTCTATCATCAATTATTAGAAGGAACTTTAACGATGGGAAAAAACAGAGCCAAAACCACAGTTAAAGCTTGGTTAGGATGTAAATTAAACATCTGCGTAGTTATCCCTTGTTCCGTAGTGTAGTGCCTTATACTATACTTTTGTCAAGTATTTATCTTTATCATTTAACAAATGATTGAATACATGAAGAAAGACATCTCTTTTGTTGAAAGATTTAAACAATGCTATACTCAAAACTTCTTCATCAATGGAAAGAACATGTCAGCAGAACCTGCAGCACCTGATACCTTGGATTTAAATACGGTATCCAAACGCCTAAAATATGTGATTAACCAATCAGGAATCAAGCAATCGCATATCGCGAAAAAGATGGGATTGACCCGGGGTGCTGTGCATTACATCCTGAACAGTGATGCTAAAAATTCGAAAGGGGCCAAAAGGATTGCAGATTTACTGGGGGTCAATTCAGACTGGCTTAGTAAAGGTGAAGGGACTTTTTCTCAAAAAACTGAACAAATGCTTAATATCCATGAGGGCCTGCCTCCCCAAGCTGTCCCTTTGTACTATCTTGATCAAATTCTTTTGATGCAAACACATCCTGAAACCTGCATTCAAGCGGTGGCCCAGGTTTTCGCACAACGAGGATATGCCCAAAAAACCTTTGCTGTTCAACTCAGTACCGCCTCAACCCTCCAAAAATTTGAGTCAGGCGACATTGTCATTTTTGCTGAACGGACGGAAGTTGAAAGAGGCGATTGGATTTTGTTGTATCAGCCTCACGAAGAACGAGTTGTTTTTGGGCTGGTGATCCTAAAAGACAGCCAACAAATCGGGCTTCTTCATCACAACTCCGCAACCCCGCTTTTGGTGAACCCGAACAGCGACCGCATCCTGGGTGTTTTTGTTGAATCAATCAAGTACGCAAAAATCTAAACTTTTTAACTTTAAACAGGAGAATGACATCATGGCCCGCAGCATCAATCAAGTCACGCACGATCTCGCCCCTATCATCAGCACGATTCAAGCCT
>CAYGFJ010000097.1:0-5941 GCA_964349115.1 uncultured Francisellaceae bacterium | reverse complement strand
GGTCGAATTGATATTGGTGAAGATCTTAAATTCATTGGCACACCGCACATCGTACCCATAACTCGAGGTGCCATATGAAATAATTTTATGCCCATGTGCCTCACGGACTTGGCCCGCCTCAAAGGGGTCTAACATCCCTGCTTTGGCTTGTTCGATGATCCAGCGATCAGATTTAATGGTCATTAAAACATATACTCCTTCGCCACACTATAAATCGCCGGAATGTTCCGCAAGTAGTCGTGATAATCCAAGCCGAAACCGTAAACGTAATGATTATTCGGATCGTTAATGGCGGCAAAATCAGGGTGGGGCAGACCTCCCTCTATGCGTGCATTCACTTTATCCATTAAAACAGCGGTATAGACTTTACGTGCGCCGCGACCTTCGCAATAATCTTGAATGGCTTTCAAGGTGAGCCCCCCATCCAAGATATCATCGACGATGACAATCACACGGTCTTCGATGGGCAAGGAAGGCTCGCGCTTCCAGTGAATCGAAGCGCCAGTGACTTCTCCGTGATACCGCGTGGCATGGACATAATCCATTTGTAATGGAAAATTCAAACGCAAGCAGAGCTCACTGGCCACAAAAAGGCCCCCGTTCATCACGGTCAAAAAAATAGGGTTTTGATGGGCCAGCTCCTTTTCCATCAGCGCTGCCATGGCATCCAACCCTGCCTTAATTTCCTCTGTCGAATACAGAAGGGTTGCAGTGGCTTCAACTTGGGCAATTAATGCAGGAGTAATCGACTGGGTCATGGGCGGTCCTTCAAAAAAGGATTAATCATACTTTAAAAATTAAAGTTGTGCTAGAATCGTCGGCCTTCACTTTTGAGAGACCCACTTCCATGAAACTGATTCGTATCCAAGACGTCCGCACTTTGATGACCCATATCAACATCAAAGACTTTTTAAAAAATCTCTCTGAAATTTTGATGGAAGATTTTTCACACTGGAAAGAGTTTCAAAAATCAGCGCGTTATGCTGCCTATGTGGACAATGGCGTCCTTGAACTGATGCCCGTCTGCGGTCCCAAACTATTCAGCTACAAGTATGTGAATGGCCACCCCAACAATCCCAAAAGCAATCGTCTCAATATTGTGGCCTTGGGGATGCTCGCCAATGTAGAAACGGGTTACCCCTTAATGCTGTCCGAAATGACCCTGTTAACCGCCCTGAGAACTGCAGCCACTTCTGCTTTGGCCTCCAAACTCATGGCCCGCAAAAACAGTAAAAAGCTCGCTATCATTGGCTGTGGCGCCCAAAGTGAATTTCAAGTGCTGGCCCATCATGCCTTGTTTGATTTAACCGAAGTCCATTATTTTGATTTAGATCCCAAAGCCATGGACCGTTTCGCCAGTCACCTCTCACAAGAATCTTTCAAACTCATTGAAGCCCCCAATGCCAAAGCTGCCATCGATGATGTCGACCTCATCGTCACCGCAACCGCCGCCCGCTCTAAAACAAAAGTGATTGAAAAAGCCTGGCTCACGCCTGGTCAGCATATCTCGGGCATTGGCGGCGACTCCCCCGGCAAAACAGAATTAGACCCCGCTATTTTAGACATCGCCAAAATCGCCGTCGAATACTTTCCCCAAACCCATCACGAAGGTGAAATCCAAAATCTGGGTGATGCTGCACAATCCCGCGTCCATGCCGAACTTTGGGAGCTGTGCAATCACTCCAAAAAAGGCCGCGATAATGACACTGAAATCACCCTCTTCGACGATGTTGGTTTCGCCCTGGAAGACTACAGCATCCTTCGCTATGTCTATCAACTGGCCGAACAATTCAACATCGGCCTCACCCCCGACCTGATCCCCGAGGACATGCCTGATCCCAAAAACCTGTTTGGCTTGTTACGCTGAGTGCATCAATGAAATTGCAAACAGGCTCTGGTCAAGACATGATGTCCATCCCCGCAGGAGGGGTGAAGCTGAAGGCGTGTTTGGGGACGGGCTGATTCAAGAGGACATTGCTGAACACCATGGTGCTGATTTGACCCAGGGTGTTGGTGATTTCAAGGGTTGCGAGGGTGCCATCTTCATCGAAGCTGAGTTTGATTTGTTTGATCATGGCATTTTTGTCTTTCGGGGTAAGGATATAGTCTTGGGCATCAACCTCACTCACTGTGAAAAGGGTGTTTAAATCAGTGGTGGAACCGCTTAAAAGCAGCAAAGGAGTGGTTGATAAATTGTGGCTTAAAGGGGAAATCACAACTTGTTGTAAATCAGGCTCCACATCCCACACTTGCTGACCATTGCTGATGAAAAGCTCTTTGTTGGGGGACTTCACATTATAATTGAACTGGTTGGGTTTCTCGATGATGAGGCTGCCCGTGGTGTCCGTGATCGGGCCATGATTGCTCACAGTGTGGGTGGTAAAATCAGCTTGGAGGGTTTCAAAGTTTTGGAGGAGTTGGTTTAAGTGGACAGCCCCTGCATCTGCAAAGGCGATGCTTGCGCAGCATAAAAGTCCTAGAAAAAAAGCCTTTTTTATCACGGCATGCCGTCCGTGTTTTTGGGCTTCGGGATGAAGGCATCGCGATTCAAGCCCAGCAAAACCGCAATCGCGCCGGCAATGTAAATCGAGGAATAAGTGCCCACAATCACGCCGATCATCAGAGCCAAGGCAAAGGTATGGATGCTGGGCCCACCCAGTAAAAAAAGCACCAGGACCACAATAAAGGTCAAGCTGGAGGTCATGATGGTGCGAGACAGAGTGTCATTGATGGCCCGATTGACGACTTCGATGATGCTGGCATTTCGCATAAAACGAAAGTTTTCACGGATCCGGTCATACACCACAATGGTGTCATTCAAGGAGTATCCAATGACAGCCAGAACAGCGGCCAAGGCCGTCAAGTCAAAGCGGATTTGGAAGAGCGAAAAAATGCCCAAAATAATGATGGGATCATGGGCCAAAGCGAGGGCTGCACTCACGGCAAACTTGATTTCAAAGCGCAGCGCAATGTAGAGCATGATGGCAATGATGGCCACCACCATGGCCAAAATGCCGGTCTGGGCCAACTCCCCTCCCACTTCAGAGCCGGTATAACTGACTTGCGTGATGGATGCTTCGGGCAAAGCGGCCGTGATTTTCTGGGTAATGATATTTTGCAAAGCGACGCTGTCAACTGAACTGCCACTTTCTGAGAGGTCTTTGGGCGAAAAATTCAGCATCAAATCTTTGGTCGAGCCAAAAGTGACAACATCAGCATGGGCAAGCCCCACATTGGCCAAGGCTTCGTGGACTTGATCGACATTGGGCGTTGCTTGGAAGTGCACTTCAATGGCATATCCCCCCGTAAAATCAAGCCCCCAATTGATGCCCCGCGTTGCCAAGGATCCAAATGAAATCAGAATCAAGAATAATGAAAAAGCCCAACTCCACTTGCGTAGACCTAAAAAATCGATATTGGTTTTATTTGAAAAAAATTCCATATTTTATATTCCAATTGAGAGTTTGCGCTCTGGATGCTTGCCATAGACTGCATTCACAATGGCCCGACCGATCACGACTGCGCAGAAGACGGAGGTCACAATCCCGATCATCAAGGTCACCGCAAAACCTTTGATGGCCCCTGAGCCCACTGCAAACAGAATGATGGCGACGATAAAGGTGGTGACATTGGCATCCACAATGGTGCCGAAAGCACGTTGGTAACCGGTGTAGATGGACAACATATTGGACGAACCTTTGCGCAATTCCTCACGGATCCGCTCAAAGATCAAAACATTGGCGTCAATGGCCATGCCCACATTCAAGACAATCCCCGCGATACCAGGCAGGGTCAGCGTCGCGCCAGGGATCAGTGACATCACCGCCACAATCAAAATCAAGTTTAAAAGCAGGCAAACACTGGCCACCACCCCAAAGAAGCGGTAGTACATCATGATAAATATCATGATCAAAGCCAAAGCCACCGCCACAGACAAAGCACCCATTTTGATGTTTTGAATGCCCAAAGACGGCCCAATTTGTTTCTCTTCTACAATTTGAACGGGAGCAGGCAGCGCCCCAGCACGAATCGACAAAGCCAAATTCTGCGCCGAACGCGCGTTGCCAATGCCTGTAATTTGGAAGTTGTTGCCCAACTGCGATTGAATGACTGCCGCATTGATCACCGTTTGGGTGGTGGTTGTTGTGGCTTGAGGCTTGCCATTCACCATGGTTTCTGCAAAATTGCTTTGGACCAAAATAATCGCCATGCGGTGACCGACATTTTGCCCCGTCACTTGACTAAAATAGCTGACTTGCGGTCCAGTCAAAGTCACCGCGACAATGGGCGCTCCGGTTTGTTGGTCATAACTCAAAGTCGCATTCGAAATCGCATCTCCAGTCATAATCACTGGATTGTAGAGAACATAGGGATTTCCCGCCTCGTCTTTATAGATGCTGGAACCTGTCGGCACATTGCCGGAAGCCACTACTGCAACAGGATTCACCGTGTCATTCACAATCATGGCTTTTAAAGTGGCGGTGCCACGGATAATCGATTTGGCCCGTGTGGCATCTTGAACCCCAGGCAACTCAATCAAAATACGGCTGTCGCCTTCTTTGGCCACGACGGCATCGGCGACGCCCAATTCATTCACACGATTGCGCATCACCTGCAAGGTTTGGGCCACGGCATTGCTTTGTAATTGCTTTAAGGCAGGCCCACTCAAATTGGCGATCAGACTCAAGTTTTGCTTGTCTGCAATCAGCTGTAAATCAGGGTAACTGGTTTCGATAAACTGCTTGGCTGAGCTCAGTGAAGCTGCATCGGATAGATTGATGACAATGCCCTCGCCTGCCACGATGTTCATTGCAGTGTAGTGAATGTTGGCATTGCGCAAATCATTCATCAAACTGGTTTCGTCGTTCTGGAGGCTGGTTTGCATCACAACTTGCATGTCAAGGTCTAAAAGAAAATACATGCCCCCCCGCAAGTCCAAGCCATATTTCATTGGGGATGCCCCCAAAGACAACAGCCATTTCGGGGTGTTGGGGCTTAAATTCAAAGCCATCACGTATTGGTCTTGAAGCAATGGTTGCAGCGCTTCTTGCGCTGCCATCTGTTCATCCGTATTGTCAAATTTCAGGGTTAAATTAATGCCATCGTCTGAACTTGCTTTGACGGGCACATTCGCCGTCGCCAAAGTGTTAGACACTTGTATCACCACCGCTGGCGTGATGACATTGCCTGATTTACTTGAAATTTGGACGGAAGGACTTTCACCATAGAGATTGGGCAGGGCATAAATCACTGCGAGAATCAGGGCAACAACGATAAAAGTCCAGAGCCAACGGGCTGTATGGTTCTTAATGACAACTTGAACCATGGGGGATTAAGCCTCTTTTTTCTTGGCCGTTTTTGCTTTACCTGTTCCCACAGGACGTCCTGGTTTTCTTTTCTGGGTCACCACGACAGCCTCAGTCTTGCTTTCTTTGACTGCTTTAACAGGCGCTGCAACACCAAACTTCACTGTGCCTTTGGGCAACAGACTGACCACAGATTGTTTTTGCATTTTAACGACAACATTGGCAGCAATTTCAACTTCAGCAGAAGTGTCTTCTAAATTGACAACACGGCCATACAAGCCACTCACGGTCACCACTTCATCGCCTTTTTCAAGGGCACCCATCAATTGGCGTTGTTCTTTGCTACGCTTCATTTGGGGACGGATCAAGAGGAAGTAAAATACCAACACAAACACAACCAACATCAGCAAAGAAGGCAAGCTTGAGCCTGATGAAGCGGGTTGAGGCGTCAAGCCATCCGCAAACGCAAAGCCTGTTCCAGCCAACATGGCCATCAAGGTAGTGATTAGTTTTTTCATGAAGGTCCCCTTTATTATGTTAGAAGTCACGGTATTTTTACCGAAGCCTGGCACTCTACCCATTTTTTTATCCTTTGTCAACGCAGAGATTAAAAAACCTGGAAAATGCGTCCAAAT
>CAYGFJ010000096.1:0-5953 GCA_964349115.1 uncultured Francisellaceae bacterium | reverse complement strand
ACCATATTGCCAGCAACTGCAAAAGTAGCGGTTGGGTCTGTAAACGGTTCGATAGGAGAACCTGCAGCAATAAATCCCAAAATAGGAAGTTCTAAGCCCTTAACAACGTCACTTATCTTTTTGTCGACAAGCTCTATGCTTCTAACTAAACCTGATGATTTCTTAATCAAACCTTTTTTCTCCAAAGCCGCTAAATGTTCGTGAACTGTTGCCAACGATTTAACTTTAAGGTGCTTTGCAATCTCAAGGCAGCTCCAGTGTTTACCAGTGAGACGCAGACACTCCCACTCCCGACTAGACAAATGAATACTCCCTAAGCTTGGATGCAACAATTGGGAAGGCGTAAATTCTGTTTCCCGCATGAAAGAGTCAATACTCTCTTTTGGAATCAGAGGGATTGTCTGAGGAGGGGTAAATTCTCGCAAACTGAACGCATGCAATTGTGCCTGACATACCTCATCTTTAATCACCTCTTCGAAATAAGAAGCAAACCGTCGAAATAAGTATAAATGATTGATGTAAAAATCGAACATATAGGGACAGTCATTTCGACTGGCAAAGAAAAAAAAGCGTGTGATCTGATTCGCTGAACGGATAATACTTAAGCCATAATTTTCATCAAACTTTTCCCTGGCATGCGTCAAGACTTTGTGAGGTTTGTCGTAGGCCATCAGAGAATAACTTTCGAATTGACGATGACGCTGCGGCAAATACTCACTTGAAACATGCAGTGCCTGAAGGAAAAAATCCTCTTGCCAACGGGCATTTGAATCAAAATACAAATAAGTGCCATCTCTGTTTTTTTGTAAAAACGAAAAATGGAAGACCTTCAGTTTTTCAAGGGGTTTAGCAATATCATAAATCTTGCCGGCCTGACCAATAAAATAATCATATTTATTATTCAGCAATCAAATAGCCTATCAGCATGCTTGAACTTGGATTCTAGTATATTAATATTTTTGGGTCAAACACCCTCAGGCTCGGAATCTTTCAGCATCTTAAGCCGGCGAAAGCTGCGCCCATTCACTTTTCACAGTCGCAGGCTTTGGTTTGTGTGCTTTCACAGGAGTAGCCTCCTTCTCAATTACAAAAAGATCCAATTCTAATGCCATTCTTTCATCGGGGTCTTTTGCACTGGCCAATCTCTTGTTAAGTTCTTTTAGCATGCTTGCCTTGGGCTGCATGCTTAAGCCGCCCTTTTTTTCTGTTGCTGTTTCATAAAAAGGACAAGAAGAATGATAAGGAGTGGTCATTTTGCGAATGTAAACCGTTCTTGCAGCTATTTTTTTCGCTTTTTCTTTGTCTTTATTTGTCTCCTTTTTTGTTGTCCCAAGTGAAGCAGGAATGACCACTGCGGAGGGGGCAGGCGTTGGCGCTGTAGTGCTGTGGCTTTGTTTTAGGAATGTTTTTGCATCGGGTGGAGGCGCCTCTGAGGATGTTTTAGAGAATTCTGTCTTGAGATGACCCAATGCAATACCTGCAGGCCGTCCCACCAATCCTTTTCCAGCTGCTGTGAGTACAACCATTCCCACTTCCTGTAGGCTCACGCCTTCTCCTGTCAGGCCTTTTGCTGCGACATAGGCTGTGGTATCCAGCGTGACTTTTGCCACCATGTCCGTCACCATCTTAGCAATTAATTTCTCTGCCCCCGCCCACATGATCAATAAATCCGATGCTTTCATAAAAAGCGCTGATGCGATGGAGTTTAAAATGACGCCAGGGAGTTGTTTCAAATAATCTTGCATCGATGTGCCACAAAAAAAGTGATATCCCGCATTGATCACCAGCGTTGCAGCAACACTGGCAACCGATGCGATAAGGGGACCCGCAATACAATGAAGGCCAGCAGAAATCCCCATGTTTAATATCGTAAGACATCCGTTGATGAGCGTATCGCTCGTAAGGGCAAAAATTGCCGCTGGGGCAGCTGGAGGTGCGACCGCAGGAACCGCTGGAGCAGGAACTGCAACGGCCACAGGCACTGGATGCAGAAAATGGTCGATTTCTCGCATTTTATTTTTCACCATGGTGATGGATTCTCGATACTGTGTAATCAGTTGATTTCTGTCGAACCCTAACACCTCTTCCCTCGTGTGATAGCCGGTTAAAGCATTCCGTAAAAACTCATCGGGAACAGCGTCATCAATGGCTTGAGCAAATACATTGGTCACGTGGTGATATTGATCATAAATTTGCGCTATATCCGCATGGTTTTCTTCAAGTAAAACAATATGATGATCTTTCACAAGCGCGACAAAGCAACGATGAAGGGTGGAGTGTGGGGTTCTGAAAAGCCTAATGGGGTTTTCTCCCTGCAATGCAGCAGCAGTCATGGTCTTGATGTGGTCAAGATAATAGCTGAGGTTTCTTTGGTGCATGATCAGTTTCCTTTATCAAAAAATGGGGTATGGATTTAAAGCGCTGCAGCCAAGGATTTTTCTTCCTCGCTTGTGGAGGCTCGGCTTTCTCTCACCATATGAACTTGTGGCCTGATTTTTTCTTCTTGAATCTTCTCCGGCAAGGTCTCCCGAAACAAAACAGGCTTCCATATCCCAGCAGGATTGACCCGCCAGCCCACATCAGGAACAGACATGCTTGAATACAGTCCTTTTGATATTTGTGCACTTGTAGTCAATACTTGCCAAGGATACTTCTGCCATCGATCTCGTTTCAAATCACGTTTAAAACAGCCGCGAACATAGACACCCAGATGTTTCCAGTATTGAACTTCTCCTCCCTCAGTCAGGGTCACTGCACCTGAGCGCAATAGCAGACCCTGAAGTGTCCATTTTTGATGGGTTTTGGCATCAATCGTTTGTAAATAGTCTTTGGTCAAAGAAGTACGTGACCACAGGGGGTCGGTCTCTTCAGGGGTCATCAAATGAATCAAAGACAAAACCTTCAAAAACACAGCCTGCTGGTCAGGAACGACAGACTGGGCTGCCTTGGAATCTCCCCATACTAAAGTACTCAGCCACGATGCTCCATCCGAAATGCCTCCCATCATGCCTTTGTTTTCAAGGCGATACGTTTTGGGGTGCTCTGCAGCAAAGGTGTTATCTAAAACGCGTGAAGTGATCGCGAGACACAAAAATTTTGCCAAGCGATCAATCCCTCCCATAGGGCACAACAAAGGCAGCGCCCGTTGAAACCGATAAGATAATAAGTCTGCAATCAACCGAATCAACTGCTCTGGATTGGGATTAAAAATTTCACAGAATTGTCGTGCACATCTTTTTTGCTGTTCCTTGTCGACAATGTTGTAAATGGCAAAAGCGCCCAGGGCAAGGCCAGTCATGACATTGATGTTTCCCGCTGTTTCAGCCGAAGCACCCGCGAGTTTTGAAACAGTACTGACCCCCATGAAAATCGTCCCTGCTGCGATCACAGTTTTGGCCGACTCCCAAAACAAAGAGCCTTGTGCGATATCAACGCATTCATTATACGTGGAGGTGAGCTCCCGAATGACGACACTGATAAAGCCTTCTTGGACGGGGTCAAAGTCCCCAGCTCGCGCAAAAAAGAGTTGGTTTGTAGCCTCTTCCTGTTGCCAAATTTTCTTTATTTCTAGTGCTGCATGCGCCATTATCTTCTCCCAGTATGATGTGAGTCAGATGGAGTGGTAGGCACTCCCTGCATCTGCGCTAACAAAAATGCGAAAGCTGTATCACAATAAGCCACAGCCCCAATGAATCCTTCACCACATTGCTTGTTCAAATCCACTTGCACATCATTAATCACTTTTAACATCTCCTCTTTAGGAGGGAGGAATGCCATACGATCTTCATGTGGCACCTCACTATAAAAGGCATTAACTAATGCTGGCATATAGGGCAACATGTGGTCTTTCATCGCATTTGCAAATCGCATTGCACCTAATGGTATCGCACCAAACCCAGCGCGCTCCAAAAGAAATGTTTTTACATCGGGCATATTCGCCTGCCTTCTGGCTCTGGCGGCCGCAGGTAAATAACCCCCCTCTGGATAAATAATGTTTTTAATGACCTCAGCGTAATCTTTAATAATACTTGGCCCTGGTTTATTAAATTCAAGCTCGAGTTTATCCATAATAAAATCTCTGAACACATTTTTTAACATCAAAACATTTTCAGCTCCAAGAGGGTGAAAGCAATTGAGCCCACGATGAATCAGATCCATGGCATGCAGACCCATTCCAACCAGCCCCGTCTTGGGGCACTGTAACTCTGCAATCAACGCCCGCATTGAGGCAGAGTTAATAAACTCCACAATTGCATTGAAAAATCGTTGTTCTTCTTTTATTGTTAAAGGATGGGATGCGTATATTCTGCAGCTGTTCGTTAGGTTTGACAGTAATATATGCAAGGCTCTTGTGGTACGAGGAAGGGACCAGGAGCCACATATTGTATCTAGCTTATCCAAGAGTGTTTTTAAATAACCATTTTCGTGATCAGAGGCTTGATCGTGAGAAGGTAAAAGAGCTCTCACTGCCGCAGGGAACGTCGCATCATGATAGGCATAGTCAACCAGTGCTTGTCCATGAGTTTCAGACACCTCTTTTATGACTTTTGCAAAATAATACAGGTTCAAAACAGCAGATCCATCCCGCACAGTGAAGCCTCTTAAAGTAAGCATCAGGGCCTCAGACTCAGGCAATGTCACAGCACCCCTGTGCATAAGCTTTGTATTCAAATCATGAAATGCACGGGTCAGCGGCGTTCTAGGCGCATCCGGTACAGCGGCACTCCCAAGCCCCAACAATCTAGACAAAAATTCCCACATCACTGTCTCCTTAAATGATTTTTTTTAAATCGTATCGAGAGTGAAGATTAATGGAAGATAAAAACTAAAAACAGCGTATTTTATACGGGGTTTTGCATAGGCCCACTGCTTGGGGAAAGCATGATGGGACGGTGCCTCACGGAAAAGGTGGCTCAGTAATACGCTTTTGCACTTCTTCAGGATGAGTACTGATGTGGGCTGGCGCTTCTATGCCTATACGCAAAGATTTTAATCTTGGTGACAATTCAATCAATAGAATACTTGTCAAAATCAGCCCGCCCCCAGCCAAAATCCGTGGGGTCAGGGGCAGGTGATTGATAAAAATAGCGAGAATGCTTGCAAACACAGGCTCCAGAGAATAAATGATGGCGGCATGGGTCACAGTGGTGTCCTGTTGATAGCGCATTTGAATTAGAAAAACACAGGCGCTGGCCAGAATTCCGGTGTACAACAAAGTAAAGACCACCATCGGTTTGAAGACTGGAATGTGATAATCAGCCACACTCAAAGAGAGTGCAAAGGGCAGGAGAAATACCATTTGGTAAAAGGCTAGCAATTGCGATTCTTTGATGTGAGGGGTCACTTTTTGGATGTAACAAATACTGCCTGCCCAGGTCAGTGCTGACAGCAAAACCAAACCCTCACTTGTTGAAAATCCTGAAAGACGGGCTCCTGTTAAAATATACAGCCCCAATAAGCAAACCAAACTTCCCAAAACTTCTACTTTCTTGAGGTGAGAGAGGCCAAAGAGGGGGGAGAGGAATGGCACAAAAACAACGCCGATCGCTGCAATAAACGCAGTGGTGTTCGCATCAATATGGCGCATGCCCAATGTTTGGAGAAGGTAAACTCCCGAATTGAACAATCCTAAAATAAAGCCCGCCCAGAGGATTTTTGGCGTGGTTTTATTCAATTTTGGAAAGATTAGAATCAGAAAAAACAAAGACCCAATGGCAAAGCGTAAAAATACTAAAAGTGGAGGATGAATGTAGGGTAATGAGGCTGAAACCAAAGGAAAAGTCGCCCCCCAAATCAGGGCCACCAGCAGCAACATCAAATCAGCGCGAAGGGTTTTGCTCATCGAGAAAAAGTCGTTAAAAAGAGTTTCATCAGGGGCGACAATTCTATCTGATGGGTAGAGAACTGCCAATGATCCTTTTGCATGAGTGCTGCTTGTTTGTGCTTTAAAAGC
>CAYGFJ010000095.1:0-6015 GCA_964349115.1 uncultured Francisellaceae bacterium | reverse complement strand
GTACGCAACAGTGGAATAAAAGCCGCTGTCTCCCAATTGGGCCAAGGTGATGTTGGTATTATAAAAAGACGGGGGATAATAGAAAACCATCATGTTTTTGCTGGTGCAGGCGTCTCCAGCTAAAGATCCACCCGATCCACGACAATAGGCTTCCAGGTCGCCGCCATAGGTAAAGAGTTGATTGAGTTTGCTGACAGAACGCGCGGCTTCATTGTAGGCATTGATGTTGCTGGCCCAGAGCCCCCCTTTGGTATAAGCAGGCCCTGTGGGGCCATTTAAAAATTGGGCATCGTAGAGCCAAGTGCCATTGCCATAGGTTCTCACTCCAGTGCTGGGTGTAGGCGTTGGGGTAGGCGTGGGGGTTGGGCTGGGTGTCGGTCCTGTAGCACTTGTACAGGTCAATTGCGCTGTCACTTGTTGATTTTCGGTGGCAGGCAATTTGGCCACGCCATATTTGCTGTCACAGACCGCCTGGCCATTCAATCGAATGTAGAGATACACTTGTTGTGCATCACCCCAATTGCTGGGGATGGCAAAAGAGGCCCCCGGTGCCAGTGAAGTGGGTGAGGCGCTGGGTGTTGCGAGCAAGCCATTGCTAATCTGCAAAGTCTGTCCACTGTTGTTGACCAAAGTCCCCGCTGTGAGCAAAGCTGCTGGGGTCATCAGTGCGCAGGCGATGGCGAGGTGAAGGGCGTTTTTTTTGACTTGGATCGACATGGGGGTTCTCCTGTGGGTGAGTGTTATAAAAGAGGCTGTAACCAGGCGCGCATTGTTTCAATGGACATTCCTTTGCGTTGGGCATAATCGGCCAACTGGTCTTCATTGATTTTGCCCACTTGGAAATAATCAGCCTCAGGGTGGGAATAATAAAAGCCAGACACTGACGAGGCGGGCCACATGGCCAGGCTTTCAGTTAAAGTGACGCCAATGCGATCGGCTTGTAGCAGTTCAAATAGGGGCGTTTTTTCGGTGTGATCAGGACAGGCGGGATAACCGGGGGCGGGGCGGATGCCCCGGTATTCTTCGCGAACGAGGGCGTCGTTGGAAAGGTTTTCATCAGGCGCATATCCCCAATACACTTTGCGAACTTGTTCGTGGAGATATTCAGCAGTGGCTTCGGCCAGACGGTCGGCCAGCGCTTTTAACAAAATGGCATGATAGTCGTCGTGGTCTTTATCGTAGACGTCGAGCAATTCAGGCAAGCCTAAACCCGCGGTGACAATGAAAGCGCCCAGATAATCTTTTTTGCCGGAGGTTTTTGGGGCAATGAAGTCAGCCAGGCATTTATTGGGTTTTTGATCGGGTTTGGGTTTTTGTTGGCGAAGATGGCGGAAGGTCCACAAGACGGTTTGGCGGGTGTCGTCGGTGTAGACTTCAACATCGTCGTCGTTGACAGAATTGGCTGGGAAGAAGCGGATGATGCCCTTGGCCGTCAAGCTTTTTTTGGCGATGAGCTCGTCCAGCATGAGATTGGCATCGTCAAACAATTTTTTGGCCTCAATGCCTAAGTCTTCATCTTCAAAGATCTGTGGGTAGAGGCCTTTCAATTGCCAGGTGTAGAAAAAAGGCGACCAGTCGATGTAGGGGCGGAGGGTGGAGAGGTCGATGTTTTGGAAAAGGAGCTCTACGCGCTTAACCCCAGGTGGGTTATAGGCACTCCAATCAAAATTTTGTTTATTCCCTCGTGCATTCGCCAAAGACAGCCAATCCGTCTCCGCTTTTTTGTGAGCATGGGCTTCTCGAATGCGGGCATACTCTTCTTCCAGGGTTTTCAAAAATTCGGTGCGACCTTGGCCCAGCAATTTGGACAGGGCAGGCACACTGCGGGAGGCGTCTTTGACATACACCACAGGATGGTCGTAGTGGGGAGAAATCTTGATGGCAGTATGGGCAGGAGACGTGGTGGCGCCACCGATCAGAACAGGAGTGGTAAAACCCAGGCGTTGCATTTCTTTGGCGACATGCACCATTTCATCCAAAGAGGGGGTGATCAAACCAGAGAGGCCGATGATATCCACTTTTTCTGCTTTGGCCGTTGCGAGAATTTTGTCGCAGGGCACCATGACGCCCAAGTCAATCACTTGATAGCCATTGCATTGCATGATGATACCAACAATATTTTTGCCGATGTCATGGACATCGCCTTTCACCGTCGCCATCAGGATTTTGCCTTTGAAAGCGCCCGCCAGATCACTCGCGTTTTTTTCAGATTCAATGAAAGGGAGAAGATGGGCCACTGCTTTTTTCATGACGCGAGCGCTTTTGACCACTTGGGGGAGAAACATTTTTCCAGCACCAAACAGGTCGCCCACCACATTCATGCCGTCCATTAAAGGGCCCTCAATGACTTCGATGGCGCGTTTGAAGAGCAGGCGGGCTTCTTCAACGTCTTCCTCAATAAAATCAGTAAGGCCGCGGACCAAGGAATGGGTTAAGCGTTCCCGCACGGGGGCTTCGCGCCAGACCAAGTCTTGTTCGCGGGTTTTGCCGGCCGTGCCTTTTAAGGACTCGGCCATTTGCAGCAATCGATCGGTGGGATCAAAAGCTCCCTCCTGACGATTCAAAATGACATCTTCAACACATTCTTTCAGTTCGGGAGAGATTTCTTCATAAATCTGCAACTGGCCAGAATTCACAATGCCCATATCCATGCCCGCACGGATGGCGTGATAGAGAAAAACAGAATGCATGGCTTCGCGAACAGGGTCATTGCCACGGAAAGAAAACGAGACATTGGACACCCCGCCGCTGATCAAAACGCCAGGGCATGCTTGTTTGATGCGAGGGATTGCACGGATGAAGGCGGCAGCGTAATCGTCATGCTCTTTGATGCCGGTGGCCACCGCAAAAATATTGGGGTCAAAAATGATGTCGTGGGGTGAGAAGCCAACCGTTTCGGTGAGAATTGTATAGGCGCGTTTGCAAATCGACACTTTGCGTTCTTCGGTATCGGCCTGACCTTGTTCGTCAAACGCCATGACAACAACCGCAGCGCCAAAGCGGCGGATGATTTTGGCTTGTTCGATAAAAGTGGCTTCACCCTCTTTCATGCTGATGGAATTCACGATCCCTTTGCCTTGGATGCACTTTAAACCGATTCGAAGCACTTCGAATTTGGAGGAATCAATCATAATGGGGACGCGGGCAATGTCCGGCTCGGTCGCCACTAAATTGAGGAAAGTATGCATGGCCGACACTGCGTCCAGCATGGCATCATCCATGTTGATGTCAATCATTTGCGCGCCGTTGTCCACCTGGTCGCGGGCCACCGCCAGTGCAGCTTCAAAGGCGTCTTCTCGAATCAATCGCGCAAAACGCTGAGACCCTGAGACATTGGTGCGCTCACCCACATTAATAAAATTGGACTCCGGCCGGATTTCCAGCATTTCGAGCCCGCTTAATCGCGTGTGTTTAGTGATTTCTTCGAAGTCGGTGTCTCGCGGAGCGACTCCTTCAATCACTTTGCTCATCGCTGCAATATGTGCGGGGGTGCTCCCACAACATCCACCGACAATATTCACAAACCCACTCTCAGCAAAATCTTTGATAAACGCTGCCATCTCGGCAGGGGATTGATCATATTCTCCAAACTGATTGGGTAAGCCTGCATTGGGATATGCACAAATGTAAGTGTCTGCAATCTGCGACAAAGTTTCTAAGTACGGCCGCATCTCGGCAGCGCCCAGCGCACAGTTCAATCCAATCGACAGGGGCTTTGCATGCTGTACGGAGGTCCAAAAGGCTTCGATCGTCTGTCCAGACAAAGTGCGTCCTGAGGCATCGGTGATCGTCCCTGAAATCATGATGGGCCAGCGTTTTCCCAGGGTATCAAACAGATCTTCCAGCGCATAAATCGCTGCTTTGGCATTTAAAGTGTCAAAAATGGTTTCAATGATAAAACCATCCACGCCGCCTTCAAGCAAGCCGTTTGCAGCCGTGGTATAGGCATCAACCAGCTGATCGAATGTGACATTCCGTGCGGCGGGGTTGTTCACATCCGGAGACAGACTGGCGGTGCGATTGGTGGGCCCCAAGCCGCCCATGACAAATCGAGGCTTGTCGGGCGTTTGCGCCGTCATGGTGTCTGCCACTGTTCGTGCCAATTGGGCTGAGGCCACATTTAATTCATAAGCGAGATGTTCAAGATGATAATCCGCCTGAGAGATCGCATTCGCATTAAATGTATTGGTTTCAATAATGTCTGCCCCAGCGTCCAAGTATTGACGATGAATCTCCGCAATAATGTGAGGCTGGGTGATGGAGAGTAGGTCGTTGTTGCCTTTCAAAGGCGAGGCATGATCGGCAAAGCGTTTGCCGCGATAATCCTCTTCAGAGAGCTTGTATTTTTGGATCATGGTGCCCATGGCCCCGTCGATCACCAAAATCCGTTTTTGAAGCAGGGGTAGGCGGTCCATGGTCAATGTGCTGCTCTCCTGAGGGGGAGGATATAATATAAAAATCCAAAAAACACTGGTACAAAGATCAAGGCTGAGATCAGGCTATTTTGTAAGAATGGCAAGCCGGCGAGCATGCATAAGCTGAGTCCTGCTGTGGAATGAGGATAAAGTCCAGAGAGTGCCCAAACGCCAAAATTAGTCCAGAGCCAATAGCCCAAAGTGGAGCCTACGGCATAGCACGCAACGCAGGTCACAGTGCGGCGTTGGTGGAGGAAGTAGGAGCCCGCAGCGATTGCGATGAAACCCGTGTAGGTGAAGAGGGTCCAGTTTCCAAAAACAGCTGTGTGCGTCAGCCAAGCCAAGGCAATGTCTGAGGCCAAGAGGCTGAGCAGTGTCATCATCATGGCCTGACGCCGATTCAATTGGCAGCCAGTCAAGAGGATTAAACTTGCGTAGGGGCTGAGATTGGGAAGGTGGGGAATCATGCGGGCGAGCACCGCAAAAACAAGCCAAACAGTAAAGGGAAGGTATTTTTCTAGTGACATAAGGGGATCTCCTTGAGGATTTTTTCAATGATAGAGTACTTATTCAAAGTGTAGAAATGCAATCCAGACACACCGGCTTTCAGTAAAGTGGCGCAGAGACGAGAGACGACTTCCACGCCAAAATCTTGGATGGCATTGACATCATCTCCCAAGCCTTCCATGGTTTTACGCATGTAACGGGGAATCTCTGCTCCACACATCTCTGAAAACCGTGACAGTTGGCTGAAGTTGTAAATAGGCATAATGCCCGGAATGATGGGGATGGTGATCTGGCGTCGGGCACACTCTTCCAGCAAATGGAAGTACGCGTCCGCATTGTAAAAATACTGGGTGATGGCCACATCAGCGCCGGCGTCTACTTTTGCTTTAAAATAATCTAAATCCTGAGTCAGATTGACGGCCTGAGGGTGGCATTCTGGGTAGGCACCCACGGCAATTTTAAAGTGTTGGCCGGTTGTTTCGCGGATAAAAGCCACCAAATCGCGGCCGTGATGAAAGTCCCCCATCAAAGACCCTGAGCCTGAAGGCAAGTCGCCACGTAGAGCAACCAATCTGGAGATGCCCTGGTTTTTATATTGCATTAAAAGCGCCGCAATGTTGGTTTGGGTGGCGCCAATACAAGAAAGGTGAGGGGAAACCTCAAAGCCTTTTTGTTGCAAAGAGGCAACAGCATTCAATGTAAAAGTTTGAGTGCTGCCACCGGCCCCAAATGTGACAGAAAAGTACTCCGGATTGAATGATTTGAATTGCTCCGCTGCTTCAAGCAGATGCAACAAGCCTGCATCTGTTTTGGGGGGGAAAAATTCGAAGCTTAATTTCATGGGTCAATCAGTTTCAGAAAAGCGCTATAGGATCATATAGATTGACATTTGTGTCAATGTTACATTATGACATGTTACATTATGACACCGCGCCCACGTCAAGTAGGCTTCGAACGTCTACCCGTTCAAACTGCGCGCCATGTCAACAAGCCATCGAACTTCCCCCCTTGTGAGTGCTTCGCGCGAGAGGGGAAGGACCCCCTCCTTCCTGGCGGAGGAGGGTTGGGGTGGCGGGGGTCAAAATCCAGAATT
>CAYGFJ010000094.1:0-6138 GCA_964349115.1 uncultured Francisellaceae bacterium | reverse complement strand
GGCGGACACATAGGGCTGGTAGCGCATGGGAAATACTCTTTATTTGAACTGGGAATATAGTATTCATGCTGGGAGCGTGTTTGTCAATGCTTGTCAAAATTTGTGGCTTTCAACCCCCTCCACCCTGCCCTCCTCCGCAAGGGAGGAGGGGGAGCAATAGAACGTACTGTTTTAATTAACACGTAATAGGCTATCCTCGTTGCAACCCTTATATTTCGGCTTATCTAAAGAGTTGTCTCTGCGCTTCACGAGGCGGCCATGAACAAAATACACTCAGTCATTACAAATTAAAAATTCGGGAGTACACTTATGAGCTATCGCCCCACACTCACAACTTAAATAATTATGCACGATAAAATGACGGAGCTGAATGAATTAGACCGAGAGCTCAATGGTGGTTAGTTTTTTGATTCATTGCGCAGCATTTCCCACTGTATCGGCAAGCTTGAAATCTATATGAAAGCGCTCGAAAAGGAGATTGCCCAACAGGGTTTGATGGTCGATGATGCATTTTTTAAGCGATCTTTGCAGAATAAGGCGATTGCCATTGATTTTTTTAAGGCGCACTTACCTGCAGACATTCTGAAGCGCATCGATTTTGCCAATTTGAAACTGACCGAGAAAAGTTTTGTGGCCAAAGATTTGAAGCAGTTGCATTCAGATTTGATCTACCAATGCTCAATTGATGAAAAGCCAGGATACATTTACATGCTTCTGGAAGACCAAAGTCGCCCTGAAAAGTTAATGGCTTTCCGCAAGCTGACCTATCTGATTCGCCTGATGGAAATGCATCTGCGTCAGGGTCACAAAACCTTACCGATCATTTTGCCCATTTGTGTGTATCACGGCATAATTTTTTGCACAACCCTATCTATTCGTGATAATTAATCAAACATTAATGGTCAGTGTGAGACGAATGTGCATGTCCTGTGCCGGAGTGCCTGCTATGTCCAGCACTTTCAGTCTTATTATCACTCATAGTATCGTAGCCAGCTCCGCCAGAACCGCCATTTCCCGTCAGCATGCCGCCTTTTCCCCCATTGCCGCCATTGTCGACAGTACCTTTACCACCATCTCCACCATCTCCAACCAGCGCACTTCCCTCAGAAGCATGTACAGGTTTTGGGGTTGCAAAGCCAAGAGAGCATAAACTTGCCATGATGATTAAAAGAAGAAATTTGCGACACATTTGCGAGCTCCTGGGTAGATATCGTATAACAATTTTATGACTCTTATTCAGGGTTGTCAACATATAAAACTGCAGTCGATTTTGTTATACTGACCCACAACCCAACTCGAAATTCTGGGTGGAATATTTACATGGTCGCTACGTCGCTGATCAACAGTTTAAGGAGACACCCCCCCATGAAATTGAGTAAAAAATGACTTATCTAAAAGAAAGTCACGATAGCTTAGTCAGTGCAGCACAAAATTATCCCAGCGCAGTTGACCAAACGCTCTTCTTTCTGGTTGAGTCCCGCTTAGAAAAAGAGATAAGAGAGCTGAATGTTTAAAACCGAGATGGTGTCAGAGGCGGTTGAAGTGCCTCGCCTGTGTCTGGCAGTCTCCATGGGGGTGACTGATCCTCAAATCTTGGGCAACTTGGCTGTGCTTGAGGCGGATCCTCAGAATATAGTCTATTTTGTTTTGAGTCGGGCAATTCATTTGAACCTCTACGATTTCATCTATGCTTTGCTTAGCGCTGAACCGGAACTTTTTTATGCACTTGCTCCTCGAAAAAAAGAGCAACTGATTACATCTGGATTTAATGAAGGAAAGGGAGATGGGAAGATTTGGCGCTATTTGATGGACTGTAGCAGTGCCTATATCCGTTCTCAATTACCCTTAAAAGATCGTTCGCAATTACAGGCATTGTACCAAGAGCCGCAATTTTGGGATGTGTTTAATGCAGAAGGGCCCGCAATGGTCACTGGGATTTGTGAGCGCTGGAATAAAGGAGAAGAGAAGCCTGATGATGCCTATCTAATTACTGCTTTGCTTAAAAAAGGAGTAGAAATCTCGCACTCTATAGTGCTGCATGATTTGTATGAGCGCTTTCCTCGTTTGATAAGCGAACCGGATCATCCTGTGTCCCAGGTGATTCATGATGCATTTGTGTTTAGCCCCATGAAGCCTGAGGACTTCCGTTTCGCCCTGGTCAAAACGGTGTTGTTACCAGAACAGACCGCGCACTTGCAGAATCTACTGGATCAAATCGAGTTTACTTTGCGCTGGACGCCTTATAAAACGCATCAGTTTTTTCGTCAGGTTTTAGCAGGGACAGAGTGGGCTGATACATTGCCCTCTAGTGTACGCACTTATTATTATGCAGTGGGATCGACACATGAGTTAAAACATGCCGATGCGGGCTTAAAGCATTTAAGGTGCGCCCTTCCGCCTCTTTTTGTGCGAGCCATAGATAACAATATAGCCTCCCTGCCCCGCTATCAGCCCACTCTGGGTTGGATAAAACTACATCATTTTCCACATCCATTATTAGATTGTACGGATGAGTCGATTGAGCGCTTTCAAAAACTCTTGCATAAATTTCCCGATTGGCCAAGCATGAATAAAAATTTTTTCAAGGGTCAATTTTTATTGCATCATTATGCAAGTGATGGACAAATAGAATGCATGAAAGTCCTCTTAACTCATTTGATGACTATTGATTTTGATGCCAGGTTTGATGCCTATTGCGAAGGTCAAATTGAATACTGGCCTTATGAGGAAGAGTATTTCCCCCATGCTACGGACTATATCGATTCTCTCGATAGTGCTGGCTGGGCTGCCTTGGATTGTGCTGCTGAGGCGGGACCTACTTATCCCGAGAATAAAGGTTCGGTCATTTCAGCTATACAGATTGAGATTGTCCGGCTTTTATTGGCTGCAGGAGCAGATCCAGATTTGTATGATCGTCATCATCATAAGCCACGGCAATTTGAATTAAATCCTACTTTAGGAGATGTGATGAATGAGGCCATTAGATGCCGTGGTTGCAAGGAAGTGGCTGCGGAGGCAAAAAATGTTCCGCTACCGGCTGGCGCACATGCCTTTCATGGAGCTGGCGGCGGTGCTGTAGGTGATGGCGGCGCTAGTGAAATGAAACCAAGCGGGGTGTGAGCCTCAATACCTATGTCAAAAAAGGGGTTGCTAGCCGGAACCCTAGAAATTTCCGAAATGTGGAAGACGCTTTACTGCAAAGCGCTTGAAACATCCGTAATTTGCTGAGGTGCCAAGCTGGTATCAATGCGTTTCAAGCTTGTGGCATTCAAATCAAACGCATTGAGATGAATGACATTGATGTCCTGATTTTGGTAGGTTTTGTAGTAATAATTGAGGTTTTGTGGGTCGCGGGCCACAGTGATCATGGTGTACTCCGGCGCCATTTTCCCGTTTTCAACATCACGGACGGAACCTAAGGGGATGTCAAACTGATTCAAAATGTGGAAGACCTGCAACACTTCTGCTTCAGCATTTGCTGCAGGCAAGGCGCTTGCAGTAAAAAAGGCAGCGCGGACAAAGCGAGAGGGTGAAGTAAAATCCCCAGGCAATCCATGCAGACCTGAGCCCTGACCAAACTGCTGAAGAGCCACACCTTTCACTTGAACGGGAGAAACATTGACGGGAGAAAGATTGACATAATTGCTTAAATTCGTCATATGCCAAGCGAAAGTGGGGGAGTTGGTGAAGATGCCCAAGGGATTGTCAGACACCACCAGTTTGCCATTGATGGGTTCAATCACAATGCTGTTGCCGGTTTTGTCATAGACAATGTAATGCAATGGGGGAGTCAAACCCCAAGCTGGAAAAACAGTGGGCGCGATGACGACATGACTCAACGCCGCTTTCACTTGGTCAACCGTGGAAAACTGGGTGAGAATCCAGCTTGGAAATTGCAGTGGAGATAAGGCTTTGCTCTGATTTTTGGCCGTGACGGGGGTGTAGCCCGCATAGCCTTGGAAATAGAATGCACCCACAGACAGTCCTGCTTCATTCAAGCCATCCTGCACTTCGACCCCATTGTCCAAACTGCCGCCCACTGCTGCGTATTTCGTGGCAAAAGTCAGACCTTTTTGGTTGTTGGGCAACATCCCTGTAAACGTATAATGGCGGGGAATCACTACAATCACTGTATTAATCGGGATACCAAATTCCAAGGTTCGGCCACTGATGTAGACATTGTCTTGCGATTTCATCTGAATGCCAGTGCAAGCCCAACTCAGGTTGGCACTGAACAGCATTGCAGTGGCCGTCAAGGCAAGCAGCATGTTGCGTAGTGGACTCATGGGGGGATCCTATAAATAATAAGGTTTTTTATAATGCAGAGGATGAGTTATTTTGTCAAGGGCACTATCTTATTCATGTTGACGAGGATGGTGAGAATGCCGACGCAAGACAAGCAAGCAGTGGGTCGGAATCCACTTTCGTGGTGCCCACGCCGAGCTGTTACTCATGGTGTAAATGCTGATCCTGTCGGTGCCGAGCCAGTTTGAAGATTAGAAAATACACCTGCTGGGCTCCCTGCTTTCCGTATGATGAGGCTCCGATGCGTATGAGCGTCTAACTCAAGATGTTGACCAGGCGACCATGTTGTTCGCCTTGTCTCGAGCTGCGTTTTCAGCTCGGTAGCATGGGTATGATCGCCAAGTTGAGTCACTAGGCCTTTCGGATCGACATGATAGACAACATGCTTTGCCGGATCTGTTTTATGGGTTGTCAAAATGTGATGTCCCTCATCAGGGCCTGCGCCTTGCTTCATAATTTTTGTGTGCGTGAACTCGGGCTTTTGGCTCATGCGATGCCTCGCTGCTTTAATCATGCGACCTGCGATACGTGCGGTACAACATCCGGCAATCACAACCCCCGCATGGGCCAACCCACCCAAAACCATTTTGGCCGTCGCAACAAACGCAGCGCCAGTGACGAGTGCAGCAATTGCAGGGGTTGCAAATAGGGCGACTGCGACTCCTGCAGCAACAGATAAAACGCCAATGGCCAATTTTTTAACGGACAGTCTGTTCCAGTTCATCTTTAATGCAGTCTAATGACCAAGACATCGGACGCAGCACCATGCAAAACGGAGTTGGCCGTTGAGCCCAGAATCGTTGAAGGCAAGCCCCGTCGACCATGACTGCCCAAGACCACCAGTTCAGCATGGACGGATGCGGCGAGATGCAAAATTTCTTGTTTGGGCAAACCCATCCGGACATGGATATTCTCTGGCTTGACCTCCAAGTGTTGCTTGTCGATGAATTTTAAAAATTCCTTTTCCGCAGCGTCCCTCAAATCAAACTGAACTGCAGAGTAACAACCCAATGCAGCAATGTCAGCGACGACATGAATAAGATGAAGGGTTGCATTAAAAGAATGGGCCACTTCACTTGCTCGTTTCAAAGTGTCGAGATTATCTTCATGGGCGCTCGTGGCAACAACGATATTCTGATAGGGGAAATGTGCAAGACGTTTGCCTGTTTGATCGATACGAAGCGTTAAAACATCCGTGTCTGCAAAATGCAGAATACCATTGGCATTAGAGCCCAACATCAGCCCCAATCCATGTTTGCCATAAGACCCACAGACAATTAAGTCCGCCCCAATTTTGCCAGCAAAGTTTGTAATTTCATGTTTGGGCGCCCCTTCCACAAGATGGATGTGTTTTGCATCCAAACCATATTTTTCTTGTAATGTATGTAAAGCGTCTTTTGCATGCTTTACGAGAGAGGTATGAAACTCATAAGCATGGGCATAAGGCGCCAAAGCGCCAACTTGGGGGACGACATGCACAACACTTAACAGGGCCTTCTCTTGTTTCGCAAGGGCAATTGCCTCTTTGACCAGGGCGTCATTGTTTTCATTGATGTCAACGGCAAGCAAGAGATGTTGATAAGTTTTCATCAGAGACTCCTTAAAAAAATGGGGGGGTGATCGGCCAAGCCGACTTTTATTATAAAGATTTTTTTGCCTGTAACATGCCGTTAGACTAGAATGAGATTCATTAGTATTTAATAGCGTTTCACATACCAGACTTCACGAAAAATGGCTGATAGAATCCTTATCTCTTTTACCTATAGCCACTGGGAGAAAATAATGCGCTTGCAACTCGATATCAACCGTGTTCTGAAATGGACTTTATTGCTG
>CAYGFJ010000093.1:0-6298 GCA_964349115.1 uncultured Francisellaceae bacterium | reverse complement strand
GTGTGATGGCTTTATTTTGGCTGGGCGAAGGAGTGTTGTCATTACAGAAATAATTTTGATTTGTAACATTCATTCTAGCCTTGCCCTTACTTCACTTTCTAGAGTTTTTCGATTAAATCATTAAGCTACATGATTAGGCAAGCGGTGTAGTGCAAAGGGGAGGTCTTTTAAAATCTGTCTCAATATTTTTGCAGTGTTTATGAATCGACATTGATCTTCCTCTGAAAGCGTGGTAATGTAGCTACATTGCTACAAACAGAAAGAACCTTCATGGCAATTAGTACTTTCTCAAGCCGTCAATTTAATCATAATTCCAGTGGTGCCAAAAAAGCAGCATTGCTTGGCCCTGTTTTTATCACTGACCGTGGAAAGCCAAGCTATGTTCTTTTAAGCATTCAAAATTATAGGAAGGTCAGCGCTCAACGCACTAATCTTCTAGATTTATTGGCGATGCCTGGCCATGCTGATGTTGAGCTCAACATTCCAAAATCAATTGAACTTGCACGCGCGGCTGATTTTTCGTGATGTACTTGCTTGATACCAACATTGTTTCTGAGCTCCGAAAAGTGCGGCAAGGAAAAGCAAATCTACGTGTTGTAAAGTGGATAGAAAAGGTTGATGCAGGTGCCCTGTACATATCAGTGATCACCCTTCAAGAATTAGAAATAGGCGTCCTCTTGGCTGAGCGCAAGGATCCAGCACAAGGCGCCCTATTGAGAACTTGGCTCACTCATCACGTTATGACTGCTTTTTCAGGCCGAATTCTCAATGTCGATGCTGCTGTGGCGCAGCTGAGTGCACAATTTCATGTTCCCAATCCCCACTCTATTCGTGATGGCCTCATTGCCGCAACAGCCCTTGTGCATCACATGACTGTGGTCACACGTAATGTCGCAGACTTCGCATCGACGGGTGTTGCTATTGTGAATCCGTTCCACTGATGATCACAAGATACCTCAACCACTACTGCGGATTTAACCAGGCGATCTGTCTCAATATTTTTGCGGCGTTTGTGAATGCATTGGGGGTTATCCCTGAGATGTGCGCTACAGAGGGCGGTGTCTCTACATCAACAAAACCATTGACAGCATCATCCTGTTAGCTTAGAATTGAGCCATATGATAACAACTGATGATAACGAAATGAGAACAATTGTTGATATTCCCCCAAGTCAAATCCATGCGCTAGCAGCGATTTGTCAATTTGAGCATGTTTCGCGTGCAGAGGCGATTCGCCGTGCAATCACCTGTTATGTGGAGCAGAATGAATCAGCGGAACACCATGCTGCTTTTGGAACCTGGGACAATGAGCGTGAAGACTCTGTGACACTGCAACAAAAACTGCGTGCTGAGTGGGCCACATGAAGCTTGTCTTTGATACTAATATTCTAATTGATTATTTGAAGGGCATTGGTGCTGCAAAAGAGATCATTGAAAATTATCGCGATAAATTGATCAGCATTATCACTTGGATGGAAGTTTTAGTGGGTACAAAGCCTGAGCATCAACAGGTGACAAAATCATTTTTACGTCAGTTCACCGTTGTTGAAGTGAATAGCAGTATTGCACAAATTGCGGTCTTTATTCGGCAGGAATATAAAATAAAATTGCCCGATGCACTCATCCTTGCTACGGCTGAGCAGTACAATGCTCTATTGGTGACTCGGAACACCAAAGATTTTTCAGAGGATAACCCTGCGGTTCTTGTTCCGTATCGTCTTTAAGGGTGTATTTTTTCGGGCGATCTGTCTCAATATTTTTGCAGTGTTTGTGAGCCAATTAAAGAGAAAGGGCATGCTCTTCAAATTGCCCATGGCTGGGGTTGTACTCACGGATGAGGCCCGTTTCGAGGTCAAAATGCCAGGCGTGAAGAATGAGGGTCTTGGCCTCAACGCGTTCGCGAATCCAGGGGAAAGTCAAAAGATTACTGAGGGAAGCAATCAGAGAATATTCACAGCATTTGGTTTCACACTCTTTGGGGGATGTGGACTCAGCGATGGCTTTTTCTTTCGCGGACTTCGCGATCTCCATCCAACTTGCAATAAATCCACTGCCTTTGGCATCTGAGGTGGTGCTGGTGTCACTCACCAAAGAACGGATGCCACCACAATGACTGTGGCCAAAAATGATGATGTGTTCGACTTCTAAAAAACAAACACCAAATTCTAAAGCCGCACTGGTGCCGTGATGTTTGCTGTCTTTTTCGCAGGGGGGGACCAAATTGGCCACATTGCGAACCATAAAAAGCTGGCCGGGGGCAGCGTTCAAAATAATAGAGGGGTCAACGCGGGAGTCGCTGCAGGCGATGACCATGGTTTTGGGGCTTTGACCTTTCTCGACCAAGTTTTGATAGACGTTTTCACGGTCGTGGCCAAAATACTTGTGGTGAAAATGTTGATAGCCCTTCATCAAGTGGCGAATGATTTTGCTGGGGCGGGTGGCGCGCATTATGCCGTCCTTTTAAATCGTGAGACGACAGCCATCAATGTCAGACCAATCAGCCAGGCAATGGGCAGTTTCATGATGCTCTGAGGCGTCAAGGCGAGCATCAGCGTACCAAAAACGGGCATGCCCACATTGATAAACTGCGTGACAGCAGAGGCAATGGCTTTGTTTTCAAACTGCGAGGAGGCAAGACTGGTGCCATTGCTCAAAACGATGCAAGCACCAAACATAAAGAAGAATCCGCTTCCAATCAAAACAAACAAATTAACATAGCCCAGCGTAAATAAGACTGCAAAAATGAGGGCGGTGATGACTTCCACGACGTATCCCGCTCGCATCAACGACCAGGCGGAGAATTTTGCTGACAATTGAGCGGAGACAATTGACCCCAGGGCCGTCCCGATAAAAGGAATCAAACCAATAAAACCATAGCTTTGTGCTGAAATGCCCAGCTGATGAATGGCAAGCAGGGGCGCACTTGCGGAAAAAGCATAAATACACGCTGTCGACAAGCTGAAGTAAATGGCTGTATTGCGCAATAATTTGTTTTGAAACCCACAGATATAGTTTTTGCGAACGGTGGCAAAATGCAGGGCTTTCTTATTCAAAACTTGCGCAGTCTCCGTTAAACGGTGAACCGGAATGGCGAGGAGCACTCCGTAGAGCAGGAGGAAATAGAAGCAACTAATCCAATGAAAATGCGTAACCAATGTGCCTCCGACAAAAGTGGCAATGCCAGGAATCACTGCAAAAGCAAGGGTCATATAGGAAATGACTTTGCGCGCGGAGTGAGGAAAATAGTAGTCATTTACGATGGTAAAGGAGATGACGAGCCCTGCGCTCGACCCCAAAGCCTCCAGCATTCGCCCTAAAATCAAAGCGGTAAAGGAGTTCAAGGGCTCTGAGAGAATACTCACAATAGACCCAATGGTAGAAATAAAAATGCCGATATAAAACGCCTTTTTCCGCCCAAAACGATTGGAGAGGGGGCCATAAATCAACTGACCCAAAGCATACCCAACCAAAAACAAGGTGATGGTCAACTGGCTTAAATTGTCGGTGATGTGGAAGTAGTCCGCAATTTCAGGAAGCGCTGGCGTAAAGATCACTGCTCCCATTGACGCAAAGGAGCTCATGATGATGAGCGTCACAATGTGGGGCGCTTTTTGATTCAGTCTGTAGAGCGGCTTATCCAAACAACCCCCGATCGATTAAGTCACACAAACAGTGGATCACCAAAAGATGGGTTTCCTGAATGCGGTTGGTCTTCATTGAGGGCACACGGATTTCGACATCTTGAGCGGTCAGCACCGGTGCAATTTTTCCGCCGTCTTTACCCGTCAGGGCCACCACACAGAGTCCGCGCTCGTGCGCGACATGGATGGCTTCGATCACATTTTCAGAATTTCCACTCGTGGAAATCGCCAGCAACACATCGCCGGCTTGGCCCAGCGCTTTCACTTGTTTTGAAAAAATTTCTTTGTAGCTGTAGTCATTGGCAATTGCAGTGATGGTAGAAGAATCCGTCGAGAGCGCCATCGCAGGCAAAGGGGGACGTTCACGTTCATAACGATTGAGGAGTTCAGAGGAAAAATGCTGGGCATCGCCCGCAGAGCCGCCATTTCCACAACTCAATATTTTTTTGTTGTCGACCAAGGCCTGAATCATAATGGCTGCAGCGGCCGCAATTTTTTCAGGTAGGACTTTTAAGCCCTCCTCTTTACTCGCAATGCTGTCCCGGAAGTGTTGTTCTACGATATTAACTTGCATAAAAAGCGTTTTTGATCCAATTGATAGAATCTTCATTATCGCCATTCATGGCCACCACGTCAAACCGACAGAGCGGCGGATTCTGTTTGTGCCGCAAGCGCAAATACCACTTGGCCGTTCTTACGATATGGTGCTGCTTCCCCCTCGAAATCGACGCTGCACTGCCGCCATATTGTGTCGAATTGCGATATCGAACTTCCACAAAAATCAGCTTGTTTTGTGGGTCGCGCATGATGAGATCGAATTCGCCCAGCTTGGACGAAAAGTTGCGCTCGATTAAGGTGAGGCCTTGTTGTTCGAGATAAGCCAAAGCCAAGTCTTCTTTTGCAGAGCCAATGATTCGTGTTGTCATGGATTCGCTTGCTCCAGCAAGCGATCGAAGTCAGAAAAAAAGCGCTTGTCTTGGTCTATACGAAAACGCTTATATTCGGATTCTGCCTGTTCTTTTGCAGTTTCAGCAGAAACCGTGCCCGGATTATCTAAAATGGGATATTCATTAAAGACGAGAAAGGCATCCAGTTTTTGAATCCAGTCATTCATTTTCATTAAATGATGGCGTTTTGCCTGTAGTTCAGCATAATCCAAATACATGGTCACCACGTGATTCAGCTCATTAAGCTCTGCCTCTGAGAGGTAATTTTTGGCAATGGTCACATCACTTTTAAGCACTTTTCCAGAAGGTCCGTTTTTCCAGGTTGTAAGCCCCATATAAGGCCTGCTTTGATCTGCTCGTGCACGAATCATTTCTGCTGCAGTATGTTGATGAATGGCCCAATGTAATTTATTTTGAACCGTTGCATAAAACGTTTTGCTGAGCTCAGACTGAGGATCATAGTCAGCAGAGCACTGCGCATAGATGTCCGTTATTTTTTGATAAAACTGGCGTTCTGACGCGCGAATTTCACGAATGGTCTCAAGCAATTCTTGAAAGTAGTTTTTACCAAATTTATCCCCATTCTTAAGACGTTCTACATTGAGCGCAAAACCTTTAATAATGTAGTCTCTTAAAATGTGAGTCGCCCAAATTCGAAATTGCGTTGCCTGTTTTGAGTTGACACGATACCCGACGGCAATAATTGCATCAAGATTATAATACTGAGTCTCATATTTTTTGTCATCCGTAGCAGTTATTTCCAAAATGGAAATAACTGCATTTTGCACAAGTTCACCGCTCTCAAATATATTTTTTAAATGCTTGTTCACTGCAGGAATTTGTACGTCAAACAGTTCAGCCATTCGCTTTTGTGTCAACCAAATGGTTTCATCTTGGTAGAGTACATCCACCTTGATCTGCTGATCAGGTGTTGTGTACAACAAAATTTCTGCTTCTTGAGGATGAGTTGCCATGAAAATCTCCAGGTTGTTTTCAAACATTGTGGCTCAAATCAGTATGTAATTGCAACAGAAGCATGCTAAGACTTGTGCATGCAGAATGCAATCAATTAAAGCCAATTTTTTTGAATAAATTCAAGCACTTGCTCTGGCGTGATGTATTTCATGCAATCACAGCGCTTGGGATCTTTGCCTGTCGAGATAGCGCAATGCGGCGCTTCCAGGGTGGATGCATGGATGCCGATAGGGCCCCAGCGTTTGACGTTTAAGTCTTGCTGAGCAGGGAAGAGGCCCAGCACTTTGGTGCCCAGGGCGGCAGAAAGGTGCAAGGGGCCCGTACTGCCGACCACAACGCCGTCGACGTATTTTAAGAAAGAAGTGAATTCTTCCAAGCTTAAAGTGCCAAATAAAGGGACAACATTCTCGCGACATTGAGCCAAATCACCATACTTTTCAGCTTCTTTGGCACTGCCTGTCACAAAAATTTTGACATTCTTGGGCATGATTTCAATCAGCTTGGCGAAGTGGGCTTTGGGCCACTCAATGGTGTGGCCGTTTGTTCCCGGGTGAATCACCAGATTAAAAGCCTTGGGATCTAGATATTTTTTAAGGCGAGGATGCAGTATGGGCTTCAATCGAATCAAAGGGGGGATCTCATTCACCGGCACAAAGAAGGGCAAATTGAAAGCCTTCAAATACTGCATACACATTTGCGCCTGATGCAAATCACAGCGTTTGCGCTTAATGTAAAT
>CAYGFJ010000092.1:4976-6414 GCA_964349115.1 uncultured Francisellaceae bacterium | reverse complement strand
AAATGAGGTTTTGGATTTCTTGCAAGGTTGCGGCTCTCGATTCCCCAAAAAACAATCCTTCGTGACGCCAGACGCGCCCTGACATCATTGTTTTTGAGGGCCCCAGCGGCTTTTCTCCTCCAATAAAACTGGGATGAGACGCCCGACCCACATGCCAGATTTGCGAAAAAATGAGCCCTCCCGCTTCATGAACACGATCAGTCACTCTCTTCCATCCAGCACACTGCGCAGCATTATAAATCCCCGGCACTCCATCATGTCCTTTTCCATCCGGCCGAATGATCGTCCCTTCCGTCACAATCAGCCCCGCCTCAGCGCGTCGACCATAATAATCAACCATCTCGGGAATGGGCACCCCATCCTCTCCCGTTTTCGCCCGCGTCATGGGCGCCATAACAATCCTATTTTTAAGCCGAATCTCCTGATTTAACACATATTCGTGCAACAAAATATGATTAATAATCTGCATTTTTTGACTCCTTACGATTGCACCCAGCTGCTGATCAAAAGTCTGGGCAAACTTCTGCTTATCCTTCTGATCAAAAGGTTTAGGGCCTTTGGTTTGCCCCCCAGTATCGCGAATTTCTTGCATAAAATTGCGAATTGACAGGCGTTCGCCAATATTATTTTCTGTTAACAAGCTGCCATGAACATCGATGACAACAACGTTCTTTCTCACTAATTGCGCCGCCAGCGGAATATCTTGGGTGATCGCAATGTCCTGCGCTGCTGCGTGTTCAGCAATATATTGATCTGCAACATCAGCACCCTGACCGACCTGAATTGCTGACACATACGATGACGTCTTCAAATACAGGGGTTTATTTGCCACAAACACTGTCGGAATACTCCGAGTGACTGCTGCCTTCAAAAGAATCTCTTTGATCCCAGCTGGGCAGGCATCCGCATCTACCCAGATTTTCATACTGCCCCGCTAAAACACGCGCCAAATAGAAAACTGCTGCTGCGGTGCCTGCGACTTTTGGAAAGGGCTGAAATATTCCAGCTGATGAGAATTTTTTGCACGCTGACTGATTCCATTGATACATCCTACATTACGACCACACCTGTTAAATCAGCAGCAGAATGCGCTCTTGCTCTCATGCCAACTCCACTGAGGTCTCTTGTTAATCGATTGTTCCCACGAATGCAATAGCCACCAGCCACACAAAACAGCAGCCCAAATAGCGCCAATCCAGCACCCCCGGCTTTGGCTGTAGCATCCCCTCTTGCAATCAAAAGCAACAGGCCTAATCCCAAAAAAAGTGCTTGAGAAAAAAGTAGAATGCGAACATCATCCCAAATTAGATACAGAGGAGAAAGAAGAATTAATATAAAGTCAGCGTGAATTGATAAACGTGAAACATACTCATCTTCAAAGCGTAAGGAAAAGAAATTACCAAAAAGAGTATTCCACATTGTGTGATCCATGTTAGAA
>CAYGFJ010000092.1:0-4966 GCA_964349115.1 uncultured Francisellaceae bacterium | reverse complement strand
CCGCCGCGACGATCCTTTCCAATGCATCATATGGAAGGCGATGAACCACTTGCTCTCGAACACGGGTGGATGACTCTAAAACAACTGCACGAGCAGGATCCCGAATGACTTCCAGCGCTGCTGCGCCTGAATGAACCTGTCGATGAATACTGGCCAACTCACTAAATCTTTGTGCAAGAAACCTTGAACACAGTGAACCACTCAACACCAATCCACCACTGCCCTGCGACAATGCCAAGCCATCACGCCAGGCTCTTGAAACGCTACGCAACTCCAAAATTTCATCTATTGTAAGAAAGCTCACAATGACGCTCAGGGCATGCGCCACATTTAATGTTCCCAAATGTGCAACAACATCTCTCGACTCAGATCTTCTCGCCAGCATTTTTACTCTCCTTTTGTCTATACAGCATGATACATGTAGATAATAAAACAAGTAAAATTTATTATACTAATAAGAACTATCAGCAAAATTAATGAGCCTTTGCATTTCTTCCCTCAGCCAAATATGCCCCAAATCATTGTGATAACGCTGATGCCAGAAGAGGTAAAACTCAATCTCACGCATGGGAAAGGGCAAAGCTTTAATCCGCAAATCGTAACTGATTTGATACAGCTTAGCCACGCGCTCAGGAACCGTTCCCAGTAGTGAGGGGGATTGTTGAATGATCTCAAAAATAGGCCCCACAAAAGGCACGCCCATTTTGATCCGACGGGTTTTGTTGAGGGGGATTAAAGCCTCATCAATCAAGCTCGGGACTTCGGGATGGTTTAAACAAATCGCCACATGTTCATAGGCAAGATAATCATCCAGGCTCAAAGTCTCTTTATCTGCCAAAGGATGTTTGGGATTTAAGATGCAGACGCCACGGTCTTTAAAAAAGAGCGTTTTGAAAATATGGGGATGATGGGTGTCGCCCTTGCACAAGACCAGGTCGTATTCGCCTTCATAGCATTTCTCACTCAAAGGATAGCGCTCAGTGGGCACCACAACGATCTTGACCCGAGGGGCTTTTTCTTCAAGCATTCTCAACAAAGGCGGCAAGATCAAAGCACTCATATAATCGCTCATCATGACTTTAAAAACGCGTTGCGAGACCTCAGGGACAAAACGTTGACCGGCCAAAACCAGGGTTCGCACTTCTTCCAAGACTTGATGGAGTTTGCCTTGAAGACTGGCGGCATACGAGGTGGGCACCATGCCATTTTTTTCACGAACCAGCAGGTCGTCTTTAAAAACTTCACGTAGTTGCTGTAAGTTATTGCTCATGGCCGCCTGTGTCATAAAAAGCTTTTTAGCCGCCTGTGTCACACTCTTTTCAGCCAGAAGAACATCCAAAGCCACCAACAAATTTAAATTGAGACGATAAAGATCTATCATTTTTATTGATACCCCTCATTTTAATAATAAATTTTACTTATAATACTAAAACACGGACAATACTGCAAGAAACAAAAAGAAGGAAAAACCATGTTCATCATCACTATTTTACTTGCCGTCTTGGGACTCAGTGCGCGATTATGTTTCTAAATGAGACATCACCCACTTCATAAATATCATCTCGACCCGTCAGCTCAGGAGGTCGAGTGCCCGCACCGGGGGCATAAGGATTGGTCCGTGGATCCATGATCTATAGCAACCTTACTGAAGTTTATGAATTTTTCATAAACCAACATAAACTCCCTATTATTTCAGGATCGAAACGCAGTGATGATCGTGAATCTTGAAAAAAATTGGTTTCAGTTAACACTCAAATCTTCCGCCAACTGGTGCCTTCTGGAGTGTCCTCCAACTCAATGCCCTTTACTTTTAGCTCATCTCGAATCCGGTCAGATTCCGCAAAATTTTTGCTTTCCCGAGCAGCTTTGCGTTGAGCAATTAATTGTTGAATGGCTTCAATGTCTTGATCGCGGACAGTGCCTTGTAAAAAGCCATGCGGCTGATCTTGCAGCAAACCCAGAGGGCGCGCTAAATCTAGCAGCAATTGCGCCCACTCCGCTGCGCTTGGCGCTGATTCGGCCTTGGCGCGATTGAGTTCTTTTACCACATCAAACAACACAGCAAGCGCGAGAGGCGTATTTAAATCATCTTCCATCGCAGCAACAAAGCGTGTTGTAAAATCTGCAAACACAGGAAGTGATGCGTCGTAAACAAGCGGGGTCACCCCATCCAAGGCATTATAAAAGCGGGTCAGGGCGGCTTTAGCTGATTCCAAATTTTGGGTGGAATAATGGATTTCACTGCGATAATGACCCGACAAAAGAAAGTACCGCACTACTTCCGCCGGGTATTCTTTTAACACATCACGAATCACAAAAAAATTGCCCAGGGATTTTGACATCTTTTCATTGTTGATTTGCACCATTCCCGAATGCATCCAATACCGTGCAAACTCACCGGGATGAGCGCCTTCAGACTGGGCAATTTCGTTTTCATGATGGGGAAAGCGAAGGTCCGACCCGCCGCCATGGATGTCAAAAGTGTTTCCCAGGCATTTTTGAGTCATGGCTGAACATTCAATATGCCAGCCAGGACGGCCCATTCCCCAGGGCGAATCCCAGGCCGGCTCACCCGATTTCGCCGCTTTCCAGAGGACAAAATCCAAGGGCGAGCGCTTGTGTTCATTGATCTCAACCCGGCTGCCTGCCTTTAGAGCCTGCAGATTTTGTTTCGATAATTTGCCATAGTCCTTGAAGCGTGCCACTTCAAAATACACATCATTATTTAACGCCTGATAGGCCAAGCCTTTTTGGATCAAAGTTTCAATGATGTCAAGCATTTCAGGAATGGTTTCTGTCGCCCGTGGCTCGTTGTTGCGACCTGGGCGCAGGAGACCTAATGCGTCAAAATCCTTGTACATTTCCGCCACATTTTCTTCGACTAAAACCTCAGGCGCAATGCCTCGCTCTGCCGCTCGCTTAATAATTTTGTCCTCAATATCTGTAATATTGCGAACATACTGAACCTCAAAGCCCCGCCACCGCAAAAATCGCACCAGGACATCAAACACGGTATACGTCCGCGCATGCCCAATGTGACACAAGTCATACACCGTGACTCCACAGACATACAGCCCCACTTTGCCTGGCACAAGGGGGATAAATTCTTCTTTCTGACCCGAGAGGGAATTGTAAATTTGCATCAATATCCTCGTTATTTTTTAATAGGCACTAGATTAAACTGAAGCTGAAACCCAAGCGCATGAACATACTCAATTAATGTCTGTAAAGATAGTTTGCTTAGGGGGCCTTTTTCAAGGCGTGCAATCGCAGGCTGCTTCGTTTTTAACTTCACAGCAACTTCAGCCTGGGATAATTGTGCTAACTTGCGTGCCTTGATGAGCGTATCCAGTAAAGCATATTCTTCCTCCAGTGCGAGATACTCAGCTTGAACCACCGGATTTTGTAAGGCCTCTTCTCTAAACTTAGCCAGTGTTGGTCTTTGATTCATTTTTGACTTCCTTCATTCGTTTTAAGCCTAATGCCATATCTTTTATGTTATAAAAAGACAAATAACTGGATTCATATTATACAATGGACTTCATTTTAGTCAAGCAGTTCGCACCGCGAATAAACACAATAGCTAGCCCTTCTCTTTTGTGAGGAGTGAGCATGAGATCACCACAAAACTCACTGCAACAGCATTCAAAGCCAATCCACTGTCGACAACACCCATCACAACAAAAGCCCAAAACACACCGCGAAGGAGATGTTTGACTTTGGGCTCAAGCTCAATGACTCGCCAGAGTTGATATAACCACAGAAGATAAAGAGCCAAACCGACCAAACCTAATTCAAAGGCAATGTAGGTGTAGGCATTGTGCGGATCATTCACACTCATTGGAAAATAGGGCATTCCGCTCACCACTTGCATTTGATTAGTTCCTTGCCCATATTTTTTCATGTAGACATATCTAAAACTGCCAATGCCTGTCCCTACAATGGGGTGAAGCTTCACTTCTTGAAGCGACTCCTCTAAAAAGGCAAGGCGTAGGCCCAATGAATTGGCAGGGCCGATTTTTGAAGCGTCTTTGATTTCATAAAATGCTTCCACATTCACAATGCCCGCATTGACCCGAGCCTTCACATTCGGCGAGGCGAGGTACACGCCAAAGAGCAGAAAAGGCAAGAGGCAGGCTGTGATGACAAATACCTTTTGATTGAAATGCTGCCACACAAACAGCAAGCTTAAGACAATGAAAAGAAGATAGCCGCTGCGCTCGATATTGATAAACCAGAGATACACCATCAATATTGCAAAAATCAACACATCATGCCAATGAAATTGGCGTGTCACAAAGCGATTGACCAAAAGCCACATGGCCAAGGCCACCACAAAAATCAGTTGTAGAGGATTGATTGAAAAAGTGAAATTCATACCTGACAAAAATGGAGAAGCAAAGTGTTCTACCACCCACGCGACATGAAAATGAAAGAGGGTGCTTAAAATAACATTGACCAACACGCCCAAAATCAGGCCTTCTGCAATCCAATACCGAGCCCGATCATGGGTGACCGCCAAGGGCAGCACCAAGAAAAATAACAGTTTGGTGTACATGGTCAGCCCCTGCAAAGCTTTGCCAATGCTGGGGACCTGCGAATAACTCATGCTGACCATCGCCCAGGCGAGAAAGAGATAAATCACCAGAAACATCGGCTGAGTTAAATAAGCCTTTGAAAATAAGGTTTGCCGCCAGGGGCGATGAATCAACACCACAACAACGGCCAAAATCAAAAATTGATTGGCCCCAAAGCGCCACAGCGTCAAGAAAAACAAGGCGAGTGTCAGGCAAACTGCGGACGCTATTGCTGCGCGACGATCAGCAACTGTCATGAGGCAGTGCCTAAAATAGACTGGACTTGCCTAAGGCGACGCCACGCTTCTTCTTTTCCAATCAAAGTTAAAATGGCGGCCATTTGCGGGCCATGCAATTCCCCTGTCAGCGCAACGCGAAGGGGCATAAAC
>CAYGFJ010000091.1:0-6425 GCA_964349115.1 uncultured Francisellaceae bacterium | reverse complement strand
CATCAACACAAGGGACAAGGTTGAAAAAAAATGCTGCTTGATCAGCGAAAAGCTGTATCTCCAAGACTCGAATGCCTTTTTATGGGCGAAGATCAGGCTGGGCAGATAGACATAAAAGCAGGTGATAAACAAAATGCCAGGCACCACATGAAAACCCATGCCCAGAATACTCAAAATGGAGAAGGCAATCCCTGAGACAAAAATACCAGGAAGGCGATCTAAAATGGGGGCCAAGGTCTTCTTGAAGCTGAGCTTCGGGTAAGGCGTCGGTGCATTGGGGTCCATCAAAGCAAAAGCGTTTTGACGGACCAGAATAAAGCAGTTGCCCAACAACATCTCCACAAACATGAGGAAGAGGTAGAGGACAAATAAACTGGGGGTAGTGATTGTGATTTTATCGTTGTTTAAACTAAAGGTATTAATAAAACCCATGGTCAGCAGCTGGTTCAACAGCGCAATGACAAAGGCATACACAAACGTGCCGCGAAAGCTCATCCTCACCAATTGAAGCGCTTTGTTAAACGCTTCAAAAAAGCTGAGATGAGGAGGCTTTGCGGTGGTTTGTTCGGCTGACATTATTCTTTGTTGGCCAATTGTTCTTTCAGAATGTCGCCCAGAGTGGTTGCGGGTTGCGATTCTTGATTGCGCAAGAGTTCCTTCACATTCCGAACGTCTTCTGTGTGCAATGCACGGATGGACAGATTGACCAGATTGTCTTTGCGATTCATATTGACAAACGCAGCTTCAATGACAGCGCCGACTTTAAAGACTTTGCGTGCATCGGTGACTTTTTCGACGGCGGCTTCGCTGGCTTTGATATAGCCCATTTTGCCTTCGCCCAAATCAACGCTTGCGCCTTTTTCGTCAACTTCTGTGATCGTGCCTTTCAAGAGCGTGCCCTTGCTGGTTTGATCCAGAAATTCACCATGAGGATCGCTTTCCAATTGTTTGATGCCCAAGGAAATACGCTCACGTTCGACGTCAATGCCCAAGACCATGGCAGTAACCATATCGCCTTTTTTGTAGCTTTTTACGGCGTCTTCACCGGTTTGTTGCCAGGACAGGTCTGAGAGGTGAATCAGGCCGTCGATGTTGCCATCCAAACCGATAAAGACCCCAAAGTCGGTGATCGACTTGATGACGCCAGTGACGGTGTCGCCTTTTTTGCATTGGTCAGCAAACGCATACCATGGGTTTTCTTGGCATTGTTTCAAGCCCAAGGAAATACGACGACGTTCAGGATCGACATCCAAAATCATCACATCCACTTCTTGGCCCATTTGAACGATCTTCGCAGGGTTTACATTTTTGTTGGTCCAGTCCATTTCAGAGACGTGCACCAAGCCTTCGATGCCTTCAGCAATTTCAACGAAACAACCATAGTCAGCGATGTTGGTGATGACGCCTTTTAATTTTGCGCCTTCAGGAAAGCGTTCTGTAAAGTTGATCCAGGGGTCGCCTGCCAACTGCTTCATGCCCAAAGAGACACGGCTTTTTTCTTTCTCAAATTTGAGAATGACCACATCCAATTCATCGCCCACTTGCAGCATTTCGCTGGGGTGTTTAATGCGTTTCCAGGACATGTCGGTGATGTGGAGGAGGCCATCAATGCCACCCAAATCAACGAAGGCACCGTAATCGGTCAAGTTCTTGACCACGCCATGGATGCGTTGGCCTTCGTGGAGATTGTCCAAGAGCGCTTCGCGTTCGACGCTGCCTTCTTCTTCAATGACAGCACGGCGAGACACAACGATATTATTGCGTTTTGCATCAATTTTGATGACTTTGAAATCAAGGGGTTTGTTCTCGAGATGAGCCGATTCTTTCAAGGGACGGGTATCCAAGAGAGATGCGGGCAAGAAAGCGCGAATGTCTTCGATGTCCACGGTAAAGCCACCTTTAACACGGGCCACAATGATCCCTGTGACGGTGTCTTTATTTTCACAAGCTTGTTCCAGACGACGCCATACTTCAAGACGTTTTGCTTTTTCTCTTGAAAGACGGGTCTCGCCAGTGGAATCTTCCAGCGCATCCAGGGCCACTTCAACGACATCGCCCACTTTAATGGTGAGAGAGCCATCGGCTTCGCGGAATTGATCCGCGGGAATCACGGCTTCAGATTTGAGGCCGGCATCGACCAGCACATAGCCGTTGTCGATACGAATAATGGTTCCTTGAACCAGGGTTCCTTCTTGCATTTGCAAGTATTTAAAGCTCTCTTCTAAGAGTTCTGCAAAACTTTCTGACATGGTGATTGACCTTTTCATTGGACGACGAAGTCATCCTGCTTGTTAATATTCGTTGACCCTTATGAGTCAACGCCCTGTGCCACCACGGTCTTCCATATTTCAGAAAAGACCTCATCGATAGACAATGCTGAAGTATCGATGATGATGGCATCCTTTGCCGGTCGTAGTGGGCTTGCGCTGCGGGTTTGATCCCGTTGATCGCGCGCCTCTATCTCGCGTAAAAGGTCGGTGATATTAACATGAATATCATGGGCTTGCAATTGTAAAAAACGCCGCCGTGCGCGCTCTTCGGCACTGGCTGTTAAAAAGAGCTTCAGCCGTGCTTCAGGGAAAATGGCTGTACCCATATCACGCCCATCTGCAACCAAGCCCCGCCCTGGTTTGACGAAAGAGCGTTGCAAATCATACAAAGCATCGCGAACCATTTGATGCGCCCCGACTTTGGAAGCCAAAATACCGATCTCCTCACGGCGAATCTCCGCTTCAATCGTGCGTCCTTCAAAAATAATGTGTCCCGCTTTGAATTCCAATTGGAGATGCCGTGCCAAATCTGCAATGGCATTGGCATCGTCAGGCGCCAGTCCTTTCTCATGACTGACATATGCCGTAATCCGATACAAGGCGCCACTGTCCAGAAAGTCCCAGCCCAGTTTTTTAGCAAGCAAATGGCTGAGCGTTCCCTTTCCGACGCCGCTTGGGCCGTCGATGGTGATCATTTTAGGGTTTAAATTCATCAATTCTATCCCTTTTGCGACAGAATCTGTTGAATCCGCTCTTGAATTTCTTCACGGTGAATGCTGACTTCTTTAGGGGCATTGATGCCTAAACGAACTTGACTGCCTTTGACATCTAAAACGGTGACGGTGATGTGGTTGTCAATCACCAGGGATTCGCCTACTTTGCGTGTCAAAATCAGCATAAAGTCCCTCTTATTTTTAAGCTCGCTAACGTGAATCATAAGCTTATCTTTAAGGAAAATCAAATGACATTTCATCTTAGAATGTATAACTCAGGCCCCCTGAAAGAATATTGGCATATCCATTATAATTTGCGCTGATTTTGGAAGTCGCGACTTGAGCGCTGGGCTGTTGGGTGACATCAATGCTTTGATCATTCATGAAAATATGTTCATAGGTCATGAACAGGTTTAAGCGGGTGATTGGACTGTAAGTAAACCCCATGGTCACCCATTTGCGATTGGTGTCTGGAATGCGAGGATCGCGTAATTGGTCATTGGAAGGTGTTTGGTCATACGCCAAACCACCCAGCAAGGTCCACTTTGGATCTAATTTATATTTAGCCCCCAAAGAATACAGCCATGAATTTTTGTATCCCACGGCTGTGTTGTCCTGCCCTTGATTGGTCACATCCACATCAATGGCTTGAATTGTATCCCATTGCGTCCACTGCGCATCCGCCATCAAGGTCAGGCGATTTGTGACTTCTTGCGACACCCCAAAGTTGGCTGTGGCGGGCAGGGTCAGATTAATTGCAGCTGGATCCGTTCCATAACCCGGAACAAACGTACCAGGAGGCAAACACCCTCCTGGGAAACACACAGTACCTGTAATGTTGGCAGTTCCAGCAATGCTTTCATTGATGGAGGAATGGTAATCCGCCCCCAATAAAGTACTGGGGGTCAATTGATAACTTGCGCCCACAGTATATCCCGTACCCCAAGCGGAACCCGTCAGTTTATTGTAACCACTCACTGTTGCAAGACCCCCTGCTTCGGTATTGTAGAAGTTGTTGGAATACACGGCATCCATATATTCAAAGTCAACAGACGCGCCGACATCTAATTTCGAAGTCAGTTGATAGGCCATTGTAGGAAATATATTAATCGTTTTGATGCTGGATTCAATCGCATTTAAACTTCCAGCCCAATTGTCATCGTAATTTGTTTTGAGTCCCCAGGGCGAATCCTCGCCCACACCTACTTTGAATTGATCTGTCACGCTATAACCAAAATAAGCATCCGGAACAAAAGCCTGTGAAGCCACATTGTCCTCAGCGGTGACAGGGCCCGGTGTATACGCAGCTCCCGGACCAGTCGGAGTCACCACAGCCACAGCATTATCATACCCGACTTTGGGAATGATCCAACTGCCACCGATGTAAACTTGAGTGCCTTTGATGCTGGCCAAGGTGGCGGGGTTGTAGGCCATGCCAGAAATGTCGCCAGACGCGGTAGCGGCATCGGACAAGGCAGCAGCCTGGATGGTGGGCGACAATTCGTTGATTTCGAAACCGGCGGCATACACAGCATGCAAGCCAAAAAGACTCGCGGTCACGAGGGATAATTTGAGGCAAGTAGGCCCATTGAACCGATGCATTTTTTCTCCTGTAAAAAAAAGTCGGTGGAGTTTATCACCGACTTTTTGTGTCATCAAGGGGACTATTTCGTGGTGACTAAAACAGCACCCACGACTTTATCATCACTCACAACAGGCAGGCCTAAAGCAGTTTTGCCATAATACGCAGCGGACACCCCATCTTTCTTTATTTTGCGCCAAATGCCTTGGCTGGAAAGGGAATAATGGGGAGCATTGTAAGTCTCACCCACAATCAAGCCTTTTTGATCGGTCACGACGATGCCTTTATAGGCTCCATGGCTGTCAGCTTGTATGGTTTTTAGGTCTTGGGACAAAGCATTGCCATTGATTTGACTCAATATGGCACTTTCTTTTCCAGACAAACCATCATGCCATTGACGACCCAGGTCACGCACTTGCACTTTGGTCAGGCCGGCGTTCGCGGTGTTGGCAGCGCTGACAGCAGATACCACATTGCTTCCATTGCTCCAAGCCTGAACGCCTGGGACGAGGGCCTTCATGGTCTCGTCAGTTTTTCCTTTGGCGATGGCATGGCTTGCGACAGCAATCAACATGAAGCCTCCAATTGCCAGGCCTGCCTTTCTTAATGTACTCATTTTTTGCTCCTTATTTACAGATATCAATGTATTTCATGATCAGTATTAATCATGCGCATGATAGAATAAATAAGGCCCGGAAAATAGTCAAGTTATTTTTTCAGACCATGGGGAGAATGGTCAAGTTAGGCCAGGTCTTAAGCCAAGTCAGTTGCCTTTTTGCATACTGACGAGTTGCAAATACAACGCGATCGCGCAGCTCGGCTTTTGGAAGGCGACCTTCTAAATATTCCCAGACTTGACGGTAGCCGACGGCACGCATGGAGGGCAGGTCAGATGTCAGGACGTATTGCTCGCGTAATGCCGCCACTTCATCGACGAATCCTGCAGCCAGCATGGCATCGACGCGGGTCATGATACGCTGATGTAAAACGCTGCGATCGCTGGGGAGGATGGCGAAGGTGTGGATGACTGGATTCCTGCCTTCGCGGGAATGACAGGGTGCTTGTTGATGGAGCGTGCTTAAGGGTGTCCCTGTCACATAAAACACTTCAAGTGCTCGCTCAATGCGCTGAGAATCATTTGGATTAATTTTGGCAGCACTAACAGGATCTATAGCCTGCAATGCCTGATGCATTGCAGGCCAGCCCAGTTTTTCCGCTTCACGATCAATCTCTGCACGCAGAACCAAATCTTGCTCTGGCAAGACTGCAATGCCATCACGCAGCGCTTTGAAATACAGCATGGTTCCGCCTACCAAAAGCGGCTGCTTTCCCCGGGCACGAATCTCCGCAATGATTCGAGACACATCCGTCAAAAATGCACCCACCGAGTAATGCTCTGTAGGGTCACGAATGTCGAGCAAATGATGGGGCGCCTGAGCCAATTCATCTTTAGATGGCTTGGCAGTGCCAATGTCCATCCCTCGATAAATCATAGCGGAATCAACACTCACAATTTCAAACGGGTTTTTCTGTACCCATTCCATGGCCAAAGCTGTCTTCCCACTCGCTGTGGGGCCCATGAGGCAGGTGACTGGAAGTTCGTTCATCAATGTATTTTAACTGAAAATTTGCTATGATGCCGATCTTTATTTTCAAGAAGATCACCATGTCAAAACGCCAAATCATCGCAACCAGTGCGTTGCTGTATGCCAATGGACCCATTCACTTGGGGCATATGGTTGAGGCCATTCAAACGGATATTTGGGTGCGGTTTCAAAAGATGCGGGGGGAGGAGTGTTATTACATCTCTGGGTCAGACGCACATGGCACGCCGATTATGCTGAAAGCAGAAAAAGAGGG
>CAYGFJ010000090.1:0-6443 GCA_964349115.1 uncultured Francisellaceae bacterium | reverse complement strand
CATCTAAATACCCTTCTTGATTGTGGGCGGGAGCTTGCTTCCGTTTCTCACGATCAACACACGCGTCCACCACATCGTTCAAGGCATACATGGCAAGATAGGCAGAAATTGCGGTCACCAATCCGATCACTGTGATTTTAGCGGAAGGAAAGGCGCCGATCCAGGCCAAAGCAGCAAAAGCAGGAAGGGCCACATCCAGAATGCTATGCGGCACGCGGGACAGTCCCAGTAAATTTCGAATGAGGCTCATACTATGTTTCCTGTAATAAAAAGTGGCAGACCGCGGCCAAATCGTTGTCTGTCAAATCATTGGCGAAAGCACAGTGTCCAATCCCCTGAGGTAGGGGGACATTTTGCTGACCATTGCGATGATGAGTGCGTTCGATCAAGGCGTTTTTCATGAGTGTAGGACATAAATATTGCAGGTCGACAGGGAGGCCCAGAGTATGAATCAAAGCAAGAATGCGATTGAAGTCATGCAGACTGAGCCATCCTCTCAAATACGCCAAGGCTGAACAAATCACCACACCAATGATCACCGCTTCGCCATGAAGCAATGCCCCTTCTGCCTTCATCTCAAAAGCGGGGCTGAATGTATGTCCAAAATCAAGGGCACGGGCGAGATCTTCTTCATATAAATTGGGTTCGAGATATTTCAAAATGCCTGTGATGGAGTCGTCCAAAATGGCAGCCCCTGCTTCATTTTGGAAGCAGGCATTGAGGGATGAAAGGCCCGCGTTCTCAAGTTGCTCGAACAAAGAGGCATCGCTGATCACGGCCAACTTGATGATTTCCGCAACGCCATTTAAGAGATGACGCCGAGGCAAGCTTGTCAAAAAATGGCGGTCTAAAATGACTTGAAGAGGCGGCTCAAACGAGCCCAGGCGATTTTTATGATGATTGAAGTTGACGCCTGTCTTGATGCCGATGGCCGCATCCACATACCCCATCAAAGTGGTGGGCACTTTAATGTGGGGGATGCCCCGTCGGTAGGTGCTTGCCACAAATCCAACGAGATCAGTCAACACCCCTCCGCCGATGGCAATGAGGGGTTCACTTCTTCGATCAACAGGAAAGGCATCCAGCGCCAAGGCCACATGCTGATAGGCTGATAATGATTTGTTTTCTTCTCCTGCAACAAAGCGAATGATTTTCGCTGTGAGAGCATTTTGTAAAAAATACTGGTGAATCGCAGATTCATGCAGGTCATACACCGCACTGTCAACCACCACAAATCGGGCGGAGCCACTGTCTTTTGTCCCAGATAAGAGCGCAAGATTGCTGGGATCAAAAATCCCTTCTGTGTTGACAATGTCATACTGGATGGGGCGGGTGTAAGCGACGGTCCAGCACTTTTGTGAAGTCATACAAAAACCTGACGCCAGTGTGATTTGTGAGAAAGGAGATGCCGAGCCAAGTCGTGAGCGGCCTCTAAATCATGATACACCGCCTGTCCACATTGCTTTGGATTGGCGTAAGGCACCACTTTGGCAGAAAGAATATCTTGTAAAATCGCTTCATACACCGCACAAATTGTGTTGACACGGCCTTCATTGAGCAAGATCAAGTAAAAACCAGTCTGGCAACCCATCGGGGCCACGCTGATAAAATGCTTGCCGAAATGCTTTCTACATCCTGCCAAGAGCAAGTGTTCAAAAGAATGCATCAGCTGGGGGCTTAAAAATTGCTGATTGGGCGGGGTGATGCGTAAATCCAAAGCATAGACCCAGTCGCCTTTGTCGCCTTGAGTCGCAGAGATGAGGCGGATAGAAGGGGCATGAATGAGGTGATGATCGATATCGCCTTGCTCGATTTTGCTCCAGAACATTTACAGGGCTCCTCTCGATGCATTGGGGTTGGTACGGTCTAGTATAAAGATTTTTTTGGGGTAAGTTCGTCGTTAAATCAGAATGAGAGGCATTTATGTTGCGCATATTGGCGAAATGCAAATTACCCAAGCTAAAAAGAGGAGGATACGCAGCGAACTGAGAGGGGACTTTGAATGGTTAATGTGGCAAGGCAGTTTTGATGAGTTTGATTTTGGAGAGGGGCAGGCCTGTAAAGTCTTTAATTTCATTGATGGGGCGGCCTTTTAGGAGCATTTTTTTGGCGATGGCGTGTTGTTGTTGCTCAGCACCTTGTTGCATTCCCTGCTCTATGCCCTGATACAGTCCTTGTTGCATACCAAGATGGTGACCCTGTTCTCTCAACTGATCTGCAAAAGTCATAATCTTCTCCTTTTTCTCTGCAAACGATTCACTAAAATGATCCAGAATGTCATTGACCTGAAACGTATTGCCGCGATCGCCCCAACTGAGGACGTAGTATAACACAGAGGTCAAATAACTGTCATCCTGCAGTTGATTCAAGGTGTGGCGCAACAGCTCTTCTTTCAACAGGCGTTTTAGAAGGATGGCCAAATCACGGGCACGATGGTGCTTCATTAACATTTCCATGACAGCCACCAAGCCATGCTCAGCAATTTCATCGTCAGACAGAATGGTTAAATCAATCAATTGAAAGGGTCTGAACATGACTTCTCGCGCAAGCGTGGGGTCTTCGAAGCAATCGAAGATGTCTGTGCTGTACGGATAGGGCGACGTTTTGCCATGATAAACACAAATGGGCAAAATGATCGGTAAGGTTTTGTGGCCCTGACGCAGATGCATTTCCATCAGGCGGATCAGGTAGGTCAGTTTGCGAAAGGCCATCAATTTTTCAGGGCGACTTTGATCTTCCAACAGCATGTAAATGTAGGCGGGCTTCTCATCAATCAGGCATTGATAAATCAAGTCTGAATGCAACTGCTTCAAATCTTTGGCCACAAAACTTTTCTCGGTCAGTTTCAAACTGGCAAAATCGATGCGCTTCAGGATGTCTGCAGGCAGGTGCGCCTTAAAGAAATCGATGGCAATTGCCTTATTTTGCAAGGATCGCTTAAAAAAGGCATCGTGCTCAGGCTGGGTGACAGAGGGCAATTTATTTCTAATGTGAGCAGATTAAATTATGATTCTACAAGGCCATTTTCTGATTGTCAAATATTCTTTTAGCCACTACATTTAGTAAATGCCCGCTTTCGAATCAAGATACACCTGGCTGCGCTGCATCACCTGCCTCCAGCGATCGGGTTCACCATCGTGATAGAGTTCGAGTGAGGCATAGCCTTGAAAAGAAGCTTCTTCCAAACACTGAAAAATGGCTGCAAAATCAATTTCACCCAGGCCGGGCTCTTGATGGAAATGGACTTTGCCCGTGAGGGTATTGGCGAGTCGCTTCTCAACAAAGGGGCGACCGGTTGTGAGGTTTATCGTTGTTCGCAAAAACTGGAGAATTGGGACAGCGCGATCCATGGTTTCATAGGCAATGCGGGGCATCGACAAGAGATAAGTTTTGATTTCTGGCGCCAATAATCGGGCCTGGTCTGGTGTGACGGGGGGAATGTTTGTTTCACGAGAAAAATCGATAACACTCTGTCCATCCAAAAATGAAAACTCCCCCGTGTCGGGATGATGAACGAGATAACTTGCAAAATTAAAGTCTAACTCTAATTCTCTATCGCTTGGGGCATCAATGATTTTAAGATTGTACCCATCTTGGGTGTCAGCAAGGTGGACATATTTGATGAGATGCGCAACATCGCGAATCGCTTGCACATAAGTCTCTGCACCATCACTACAAAAGGCGTGGCAGACGTCAAGGTGGAGGCCAAACTTGCGTGAATTGATGCACTCAACAATGCGAGCACCCTCTGCCAAGGTTTCAACCAACATGCCGGGTTCAGGCTCAATCACCAAGGTGACCTCGTCTTCATCGGCAATCATGGTGAGACATGTGCGAATGCTGGCAAGCAACAGTGCTTCACAGTCTGTATCAGGATAAGGGACATGCTCTGCACGAATAAAGCCACTGCCAAATGTCACAATCGGCGCCCCCAAAGCCTTGGCGGCAGCAATGCCTTTTTGGATGAGGTGGATGCGAATTTGTCGTCCTCTCTCATCCAAAGAAATGACTGAAGGCTCATGCAGTCGCCCCGGTTCCAATGGCAGAGTGGCTGTATTAATGGCGGCAGGCTTGATGTTTTTGGTTTTGAAATAGGCCTGAAGTTGCAAAATCAGGGGGCAGTGGGCAATGTCTGCAAGGGGAATATCACGTAGGTCAAATTGACCCTCTTGAAATGCAAGTTCCACACCTGCATATCCCGCTTGATCAAGTTCGTCTATGATTTCAAACAGACTGCCCGGCAGCCCATGGGTGCTATAACTCAATTTCATGGGCGACTCCTCAGTGGCTGATAATCACAAAACGGCTCCTCAGCCATGTAATCTCCGTCCATCATGTAGGCCCGCGCACGGCAGCCTCCACAGATTTTAATGAATTCGCATTGCCCACAGCGACCTTTATAGGCACTGAAATTGCGTAAGTTCTGGAAGAGCTCACTCTCCTCCCAAATGGCTCGAATCGGTTTTTGCTTGACGTTGCCAGCAGAAATGGGCAGGTAACTACAGGCTTGCAATTCCCCGGTCGCGGTCACCATGCCAATCGTTTGCCCGGCCAAACATCCTTTCCCACCTCCTGGGGAGAAGCTCAAAGAGCGCGGTTTTTCACGGTCTTTATTTTTGCGATTGTGTTGAAAGCGCACGCGATAATAATGGGGCGCGCAGGTGGGGCGCAGTAAAATATGGTCCTCTGATTTTTCGATCTGATAGTGCCAGTCCAAAATTTCTTGGTAATCAGAGGGTGCAATCAACTCTTCCAGAAGCGCTTCCCCCCGTCCAGTGGGGATCACCATAAACAAATACCAAGCCTGAGCGCCCAGGGTTTTAGCCAAACGAAAGCACTCTACAATATCCTGCTGATTTCGCTTGCTGAAGGAAGAGTTAATGATAAAGGGAATTTCATGTTGTCTAAAATAAGCCGCCGCCCTCATTACTGATTCAAAAGCCCCTGGCTGCCCCCGAAATCCATCATGTACCTCAGCGCTGGCTCCATCCAAACTTAAAGACACCATTTTGATTTGAGCGTCTTTGATTGCTTGACACATTGTCTCTGTAATCAAGCTGCCATTGGTCGCGAGACACATCCTAAACCCTTTTTTGTCACCATATTCTGCAATGGTAAAAACATCTGAATGAAGCAAGGGCTCACCCCCTGACAACACCACAACGGGCTTGGCCAGCTGGGCCAAATCATCCAAAAACCGCGTGGCCTCAGCAAAAGAAAATTGCACTTGATTCGCGGGCCCATCATCCGAAGACGATCTGCAATGAACACAATGAAAATTGCATCGCCGCGTAATTTCCCAAGCCAGCCATTTCAGTTCCATTTTCATGGCGTCACATTAGCGCAGCTGAAACCCCCTCGCAAGACCTGGGGCGCTTGAACACAAGTGAGAATCAACATGATGTGATAAATTTTTTGGCCTATGAAATCAGTGTGGGCTGACAGCACGTGCGATCATTCTGCTGACCCAGTCATTGGCATGTGTGTAGGACAATTCAATCTCAGGATGGGCGTTTTTAAAGACACGAAACAGTTCATCAGCAAACGCCTGGCCCAGGGTTTCCACCCCTGTAAAATCAAGAACGACATATTTAAACTTTTCGAAACGATGGGTCAGTCGTTTGGCCTGAGAACGCGAAATCAAATCTTGACCTTCGTATTGTGCCAAAATCACTGGTACCACGGTGCGATTAAAAGCGTAGTCGTCTAATTCACTGGCGTACTCATCAAAAATGGCTTTGCTTTGACGCGGGGTGTCATTCAGCAAGCTCAGCGTGATAGTGGTGCCAGGCACTGTGTTTTGATGATGGGCTTCTAATTGTTCGCGGGGCTCGTCGATTGAACGTGAAAAAGAAAGTGTGCCTGATTGGATGCCAAAGTGGTCAAACATTCTTGAACTGAAAAAAATGCCTTCCCCGGTATGCTGAGATGGGTCGGTGGTGAGCTTGCCTTTTGCCAATTCCAAAATGGCCTCTTCAGGATAAGCCAAATGAAAAGCCTTTTGAATTTTAAGAAAAATGCCTTCCCCATTGTCCCTGATGATGAGCTCAGTGTGCACAGCGGATTGCTTCATGCGTAAGCAAAGCTCGGTACCCCCCGAGTGATCGATGGCATTATTCACCATTTCAGTCATGCCATAGTGCCAGATGCTCAAGACATTTTGAGGCAAATGCTGAATGGAGGGGGCAATCGTTTGTCGGTAAATCACATCTTCTGCCAAGTCTTTGGACAATGGCATTGACCAGTTTTTTTCCGCTGTCACAAGGCCCAACACCAGGTGCTTGCCTTGCTTTTCCACTGTAATTTCGCAGTCGTCTGTCATTTTTTGTAAACGCTGATGCACCGCTTGGCGACTGACATTAAACTGCGCCATTGTTGACTTTATAACATCATGTTTTTTCAAGATTTTTTTTAAAATAAATTTTTTCATTTATATTTTCGTA
>CAYGFJ010000089.1:0-6489 GCA_964349115.1 uncultured Francisellaceae bacterium | reverse complement strand
CGTTCAACAGAATGGGGAAACTGGATTTTATACATCCTTCGCTTTATGTCCAATAGCAGTACATTAGCTGCTTTGAATCCTTCATTTCAATTGGGATGGCTTGCTAATATGGTTTCGTATGGGTACGGACAGGGTTTGGCGCTGAGTGTCATCGGTCAAGGAGTTCAAGCAAAGATTCAGGCGCAAGAAGAAGCACCGACTGCAGATGGACTGATAGCGCTTAAAGAAATGTCCGTATTCCGGAAAAAAGACATTCAAATAACCCTGATGCGTGCGACGATGCTTAATGCTTCCTTGTCAGTGGCCGCGCTTGTGGCGACAGGCCCGATTACAGAGTGGCTTTCATCCCCAGGGACTGATCCTGACACAATAAAAAAAGCCCAACTATTATTTATCCTGAACGCAGCGGGACTGATCCCTGACACTTTACGCATTATGAGTTCTTGTGCCCTCAATGCCTGGGATGAAATTTTAAGACCCAGCTGGAATAATGCCCTGTGGATGAGTGGACTAGGTTTTGGAGTGCCTGCCCTGGCAAGTTGTTTTATGGAAGTGGACCCGTCGATCTACTTTATTTTGCGATTGCTGACACTCACTATTGCAGCAGTACATAACACCTGTTTCCTGTGGCAAAAAATAAAAGCAGACGAGATGAGGATCGAGCGTATTGCGTTGCCTGGTATAGCAGAAGTCTTTGGTGTTCATCACAGGGCTGAAGAGGCAGTAGACGCTACTTTAATTCCGGTGCAGTCTCGCGAGAATCAACAATAGTCAGCTCTAGCATGCTCCCCCCCACCACAGTCAGTGTACCCCCCGCTTGCAACAACCGTGCAAAAGGCCCTGGAGGGGTGATTCCTGCTTCTGCCATGCCAGCAACGATGCCCGAAGCGGCTGCAGCTATTTCAGGCAGCGCACTCAAGTCTGCTGTTAAGCTTAATCCACTTCCCTCCCGATACACCAAATCTCCCGGTACACGAATTTCTCGAGTTCCGGACTCTCTTGCCCTCCTTCTCATGAGCTCCGGCAGACTGTAATGAATTGCTTCTACGCCTGCACTCGAGGCGCTAGCGCTATGAGCAGTCACACTGATCACTGAAGTGCTTGCTGATAATATTTCTTCTGTACATTCTGCCATGATTTCTGCAAGGATACGGGGCATTTCTATTTCACCCCTCGCATTCACTGCAACAAGATAGTGCCGTTTCAACTCTGCCAAAGCATCACGAAAATCTTTAAATCGTTGTGGGTCTCTCACAAGCACAACCCCCATCACTTCTTGTAATATTGCTTCTGTACAGGGTCTGTCTCCCCTTGCCAAGCATCTTAAAATTTCTCTCCCCATCAGATTTTGCCGACACAGCACGGCGCTCATTTTTACCCAAGTGTTTTCTTTTGGATGAGGTGGAGGCATTTCTTTCTCGAAAATGCTACGTAGAGAGCCCCTCTCACACCCAGTGGTTGTATAATAATGCAGATGTTGTAACAAAGCCGCGGGAAGTCGATCTGAGCGATTAATTAATGCATTTAATACTTCTTCTGATAAGCGACCGCTTGGAAAAAAGGATGCCGCTAAGCTTTGAGCTTCTTCAAGCGTGAGCCCATCAACAGGGAGCAACCATTCTCTCTGCCAGGAATTTCGATTTGAAGTCAGAATCAGCTTTATGTTTTCACCCACTGGGATGAAATCCTTGAGCGCTTCTTGCGTTGAGGCATTATCATAAATCACGAGACAAGACGCCAAACCCTCGATAAAGCTCTTCACATGGCAACGCACTGCTTCATCACTCATGTCACTGACAGAATCAAACAAGTTCAAGCCTTCTGGCCCTGCGAATTGACGAAATTGCGCATAGAGTGAATCGCGATTGCGCACATCAAAATAAAAACAATAGACATATTTAGATTTGTGTAAATGCATATAGCGAAGGGCAATGGCTGAGGTTCCACTTCCTGTCAGGCCTGACAAAACACTGATACCCGCACCTTGGAAACGCCTGTGCAGTGCTTCGAGAATTCTTTCTCGACCCTTGAAAGAAGGGTTACTCTCAGGAAAGGCCTTCCCGATTGGGAATTGGAAGTATCCTCTTGGCGCAACAGAAGCTATGGGATAGTTATGGACCATCACATTAAAGTGAACTGCGGGTACATGGGCTTGCATTATGTTGCCTCCCTTTCCATGACGTGACTGGGTGTCGCAGCTGCCATTGCAGCCCCAACGCTCATTAAAGGGGTGGTGCTGCTGGCTTCTTGACTCAAGAATAAAGCCTGAGTCAGTTGCCTCTTATCGCCTAAATCCATTGCTATAAAATCAGCATCCAATGAAGGCAAGCTCAATGCAATTCCCTTAGTTTCCTCTGGCAAATCCTCAACACACGCAAAGCAGCGCGTTGCAAGCTCAATATCACTCACTAATAATGCGGCATGGCCTAACAAATACCAAGAGGCATCACCTAACTCCGTTGAATCAGAAACCACCCTATGACCAACAATCCAATCGTGCAATAAACTTTTAGCCTCACAGAGCTCACCCTTACGAACATGGTTATTCAACAACAACCAGGTGGCCAACACCCAAGCTGAAAGTTTTAGAACCCCTCGATCATCCAAGAATCCCTGCAAAGTTGCATCCAGACCTTCCCGATCAGCTCTGACAAACTGTCTTTCTCTATCCTCATCCGCTGCGCGGCGCTCCATATCTTCCAACACAAGAATTCCTTCTAAATAAAATGATCTATATCCTTGATGCATCTGGAAAACAGCATTACTTTCCTGAAGTAATACTCTGGACTTTGCGTATTTCCTAGACAATAACTCTACCTTTGCAAGCGCTAACTTTCCCTTAGCAACCTCGGGATGCCTCTCTCCATAAAGCTCTTTTTGGACTTTCAGAGCTTTTTCCAGGAGGTCTCTTTGAACTGGATAATCAGTTTCTCCCTTGGCCATACATACAATAGCAAGATTGACCCTATTCCTCGCCACCTCAGGATGATTATCCCCCCAACGCTTGACTTGTATTTTCAATGCGTTCTCTGCACACACTTTGGCAGAGTCAAGTTCATTCAATGCAGCATAAGTGACCGCCATATTTGCATAAATTCGCGCTGTTTCTAAATGCTCATATCCATAAACGCCCAGTATCGCTGGCAGAGCTTCTGTCCAATATCCCAAACTCGCACGTGTGTTTCCCAGCTCTTTTTCAACTAAGGCTAAGTTGCCTAAAGCCTGTATGGTCTCCATGCTTGTAGCTGCCAACCTTCTCCGGATCCCCAGTGCTTCCATATATCGCTCTTTTGCTTTATGGAAATCTCTTAACTGGTAATGCGCTGTTCCTAAATTAACTAATGTTTCTGCATATTCAAGATTTTCCGTTCCCTTCACCCTTTTTTGCATTGGAAGCAAGCACTCTAATAGCGCCCGTCCTTCTTCTGCCCTTCCAACATCCTGATAAGCCCTGGCCAATGCGTTTCTACATCTGACGCAATACCCCGAATCACCTCCATCTTCCACAAGACACATCATCAGGCTTTCTGCTTTTTTTAAAAGCGTTTCCTGATCTGTTATGTTGAAATCTCCACAGCTCCGAGCACAGGCTGCAGAATACTCTAATAAATGAGCATAGTAGAAACGCAGCCTCTTTTTTCTCTCTTTGGCCTCCTGCCTACCATCCCCATAGTCTACATAGTCACGAAGTTTAGAGATTTCACACTGAAGAGTAATGGCTCTCAAATGAGGCAAGACCTGTCTTAAATGCTCAAGATTCTCTTGCATATCCTCAGCTTTTGCATGTAAAAAATCATTGCACAAGCTGGGCAAAAGCACTTCTAAAACTTGGATCTTATTTTCCTTCATTCTGTCCTGATTCATCAGCTGTTGTTGAATCACCTCCTGCACCACCCGATGAATCAAGACCGTTTTATTTATGTAATCAAAACTAAACAAGGAATAATTTTCTACAGTAGAAATTGCCCTATCAAATGCTATGCAATCTATGGCCTTTAAGTTCTCATCTTTTGCTGCAAAAGTCTCACCAAGCAACGACCTTGGAATCGGCGCTGGTGCCAAAAATCCTGCATAGTGAAGCAGCTCAACGCCTCGAGGATTGATCTCCTGAATCCTCCTCATAGAAAGCGTAAAGGTCAGCCATACATTTTCATGATGATGACCTTCCTCTAAGCTGCCATCTGCTAACATGGCCATTTTTAAATCTTCATACAGCACCAAATAGTCTGTAATGGTGATAGCCATTTGCCTGATGTAGGCACAGGCTTGTGTGATGGCAAGAGGGAGCTTTCCTAGAATTGTGATCAATCGCTTCACCTCATCCTCATCCTCATCCTCATCCTCATCGACGGGCACTGCTTCGCCTAAGATTTTCCTAACTAAGGCGCGGGCATCCTCCACACTCATAACATCCACATCCACTTTTGAATCTGCAGGCCATCCCCCCTCTCGGGTTGTGATCAACACATCGCCACTTCTTGGCATGAATCGATGCAAGGCGTCATAATGTGTCGCATTGTCGTAGACCAAGAGCATGGGCTCAGGTAGACGCTCCAAGTATTCTTTGACTCTTGCGATCACTTCTTTTTTTGGGATTGTTTTCAAATCTTCGGGAACGAGCAATCTCAGCTGTAGGGCAAGATTCACATATTGGCTTTCTAAGGATTCAATGTACTCCGCATTAAAAAATAGTTTATGAACATACGTCTTATCGTGCAAAAAGCGCGTTGCAATCCAACTTTTTCCCACTCCACCCATCCCTCTACACGCAGTTAATATGACCGGGCCTCTGTCACCGGCTGCTCCTGCAGCGCCGCCTCTTGCAAACCGTTTGCTGAGCTTTTCCAAAATATCACTCCTACCCACAAATAAAGTCTTGTTGTCGGGTGGCAATTGGTAGCTAATGCTCGGCTTTAAAATGGGAGGGTGTTCGCTTAATGCTAAATGCGCTACAGGCCCTAAGTGCAACAGGGAAGGTTCAGTGAAACTAGCGGCTGCCATCAGGACCTCCCCGCAGGTCGAGACTCTACTGAATCCTCGCGAGCAGTAGCATCCAGACCAGTAGGACCAACTGCTTCTGCGCCTCTTGTGACAGACATCTGAGCTTGAGGAAGCGGGTGTGATAATGCAGAATTCGCTAACTCCACTAACAATGGAGTTGCCTCACGAAGTCGAGATGCAGGGAAAGTAATACGTATCAAAGTAGGCCCAACGAGGACAGTTTCAGGCCCCTCTCCGCTCATATTGCACCCTCCACTGCCATCACCCGCAATCATTGCGCTGGAGAAAGGAGCAAGCGAAGCTGCCTTCCCTTCTGGAACGGGCACTGGAACTGGGACTGCCATCGCGACAGGAACAGCAGCAGGAGCAAGCGCAAGCTCTAGATTATTCCAGCCTGCTGCTAAACGGCTCAATAGGGCAGAATTGTCTCGACAAATCGCAGTGGTCATTTTCTTGAACAAAGTAATCATATTCAGCGCTGGACTCACATCCCCTCTAAACCATTCAGCATGATGATAGATCTGGGCAGGATGAGTACTGGGAAGGGAGCTTGCATCCCCCAATAATATGACGGGAAGAACATGCTCTGTATGTGCTGCAGCACCCTCTCCCATAAAAAATGAACGCACTATTGCATACTCTTTGGGTAAGATTTTAATATCATTTTCAACTCGATAAGCATAATTGGGGGTACATAACATCAATACTGCAGAGGCCTCTCGAATGGCTTCCTCTGTCACCTCCCATAAGTTTCTTGCAAAAGTGGGTTCACGCCGATCCAAAAAGGGCACAAGACCCATTGCCTCTAATAACGGATAAATCCCATCAGCAAAAGGAGCCACATAGCTCTCTGCCTCCTTGAGCTCTTTGGCAATAGAATGGTCAAAGCTCCCCCAAGCATAAGAAATGAAAACTTTTTTAGCCGGATCGCGCAAAATAGGATAAATATACCTTTCCAAAAGTCCCCGTAATACGCTGGACGAGTCTGAAGTCAAGGTATGTCGCCTTAAATTTTCCATTTGTCTCACCAGTATTCTTGGATCCAAAGGGGGGTGCTTTAAAACGCCTGCACACAATAGCAAATAGTCTGTTAAAGTTTTTTTGATCTTGATGAGCTCGGGATAGCGCTCTGGGATCGCTATACGCTCTAGTGAACTGCTGGCACTCTCTAAAAGAGAGTGCATCGCCCGTTGCTCAGGTTCTCTTGCAGTAGGGGTTTCAGTATGCCATGTTGATCTCACATGATTGATGCGTTCTGAAAGTTCAGCGATGTAACGAGATGCATCGGACAGCTGAGTGGTCATGCCTTCTATTGCTAGGCTATCAGTATCTGTCGTCCTATTCATCGCGATGGCGATATCCCCTGCAATATTTGGAGGCATTAATTCATTAATCACAAAAGCCATACTATTTCTCCTTTAAGTTTAATTTAAAAAATATTTTCGATCCCATGCAAAACATCAATGATTTCAGTATTTTTCATTAAAC
>CAYGFJ010000088.1:0-6521 GCA_964349115.1 uncultured Francisellaceae bacterium | reverse complement strand
ATAATATAATTCTAAATATAATTTTCTTGTCAAGCAGGGGGAAAATATGATTTAATTTGCCACACAAAAAAATGATGTGCAATAGCAATAACAAGGAGCCTTCACCATGCAAAACAAACATCAAGAAATGATTGCTGCTTTTCAAGATGTGTATGAAAAGGTAAGTTTCTATGGTGTCTATGTCAAATATGGGTATTGCATCAAATGCTTGATGTCGCTTCTGAAGCTGGAAGATCCCGCTGAGCTTCATTATATCATGATGCATTTGGCGCGACTGAGTTGCATCAGTGATGCGAAAGGAAAATATCTCTGGGCCAGTCAACGTTATAAAGATCTACATGGGTGCAAAGAATTTAGCGCGCTTGCGGCCCACACCAATACTGAGTTGTTTGATGAAAAAGTCGCCGGCCAATTGAAAGCTTTGCAATCCATTGTGTTTCACTTAAACGAAGTGGCCAGTACTTTAATTCATTCATCTACAGAGAGCAATTCTGATTTCAATTCCCATGTAAAAATCTATCCTATTTATGATGAAGCAGGACAAGTCGTTTCTGCTTTAAGTATTTTCACGGAAGTTGTCTCTCGTCAATCGCTTAAGCCCATGGGGCCCAGTCATCAAGAGAATCTTCAGTCCACAGCGATGTTGGCTATTGCTTAGCTTGCGCTGATCCTGTGGTCGCGTCTCCACTTGGGTCTTGAGTCCCCATTGCGCGGGCAAGACCGCTGAATTCTATATTTTTTTTCAAGATCGTTTTGGCTTCAAAATCAGCGAAGCGCTCAGACTGTCCTTTGTCAGCAGGCTTCACTGCAATGCCTAATTTGTAGCAGGCTTCCAATGCAATCAACTCATAGCCCATATTTGAGGCCGCAATCATAAAACGACGTTTGCGATCGTAGAACAGTAAGTCCGCCACTTTCGCAAGCAATTCCGCTGCACCGAGCTGTAAGCTTGAAATATTAGGGAAGCTAACAATCGTTTTTTGAAAATCTTGTGTTACATCGATGACATGGTCTCCAATTTTGAGAAGGAAAGCATCCGCATTTTTCTTGTAAAGTTCGAAAGAACCATGTTCTTTCACCAATTCAATCAGTGGGCCCCAGCGGTTTTCCTCAAGGTACAAAGACAAGGAGCGACTTTCTTGCCCTGATGTTTTGTTTTGTGAGGATGAAAAAATCATTTGAAGAGAGGGTGTGGATCCTTGAGGCATGATTTAGTTCCTTTTACAATAGCTTCTTTCAATGCGGGTCCTATTATGCCACGAATTGTCTTGGAAGTAGAGTATTTGGGAACCCACTATTATGGTTGGCAGAGACAAATCTCCTCGCTTCCCAGCATTCAAGGAACACTGGAGGCTGCATTAGAAAAGATTGTTCAGCATCCCGTGACAACTGTTGCCGCGGGCCGTACGGACAGGGGCGTACATGCGCGTCGGCAAACAGTTCATTTTGATGCAAACGTGGTGCGTCAAATGGATGCGTATATTTCAGGAGTCAACCATTTTTTGCCTGGAGATATCCGGGTCCATCAGGCAAAAGAAGTAGCGGACACCTTTCATGCCCGGTTCTCAGCCCAAGCACGATCCTATCAGTACTTGATTTTAAACGACCGAGTAGGCTCTGCGATTTCAGAAAATCGCGTCTTGTGGCACCCGATTCCGCTGGATGCAGGGACCATGGCTGAGGGTGCAAAGTATCTCGTGGGCGCACATGATTTTAGCTCTTTTCGTGGGCGCGATTGCCAGGCCAAATCTCCTCACAAAACGGTTCACTTTTGCACAGTCAAGCGTGAGAGCAACCTGATTGTCTTAGACATTAAAGCCGATGGCTTCCTGCACCACATGGTCCGTAATATCGTCGGGGTCTTGATACAAATTGGTGAAGGGCGTCATGCTCCAGAATGGGTCGTCGAAGTTTTTGCGGCTAAAGATCGCACGGCTGCTGCGATGACCATTCCTCCAGAAGGGCTTTATTTTATGGAAGCGGAGTATCCGCGGACTTCTGTGTAGGAGGCGACTTTGGCCCCCTGCTGGTTTTGATAAAGCAGGAGGGCCCATGCTACAATGCTTTCCTTTTCAAGAGATGATCGCCTGATGAGTGAAACAACCCCCACCAATGAAATTCAAAACGAACAAGTTTATGACGCATCCAGCATCAAAGTTTTAGAAGGCTTAGAAGCTGTTCGCAAGCGCCCTGGCATGTATATTGGCGACACGGACGATGGTTCGGGTCTGCACCACATGGTGTTTGAAGTGGTGGATAATTCCATCGATGAATCTTTGGCAGGGCATTGCACGCAGATCGACGTCATCATTCATGCGGATGATTCCGTCACCGTCCGCGACAATGGGCGGGGGATTCCGGTCGATTTACATGAAGGCGAACAACGCTCCGCAGCGGAAGTCATTATGACCATCCTGCACGCGGGGGGCAAGTTTGACCAAAATTCTTATAAAGTCTCAGGCGGTTTGCATGGTGTCGGTGTGTCTGTCGTAAACGCCTTGTCAGAAGTGCTGGAATTGACCATTCATCGCAATGGCAAAGTCCACAGACAAACCTATCATTTGGGCGAGCCTGATGCCCCACTCTGTGTGGCCGGCGACTCCACTGCAAAAGGCACTGAAATCCGCTTTAAACCTTCTCGCACCATTTTCAGCAATGTCATCACGTTTAATTACGATATTCTGGCCAAACGTTTGAGAGAATTGTCTTTTTTGAACTCCGGCGTCCGCATTCACTTGAAAGACGAACGCGATGAGCGTGAAGACACTTTCGAATACAAAGGTGGCATCAAAGCATTTGTGGAATACTTAAATACCAACAAAACCGCTGTTCACCCCACTGTCTTCAGCGCCAGCTCTTCGGTCAATGGCATCACTGTCGAAGTGGCCATGCAATGGAATGATGGCTTTCAAGAAACCTTGTATTGCTACACCAACAACATCCCCCAACGCGATGGGGGCACGCATTTGTCTGGATTGCGCGCGGCTTTGACCCGCACTTTGAACAACTTCATTGAAAACTCAGGCCTTGCCAAAAAACACAAAGTGGCAACCAGCGGCGATGATGCCCGTGAAGGCTTAACCTGTGTCTTATCCGTCAAAGTGCCCGACCCCAAATTCTCTTCCCAAACCAAAGACAAATTGGTGTCCTCTGAGGTCCGCCCCGTGGTGGAAGAAGCCGTGTCTGACAAATTGAATGACTTTTTGTTAGAGCGCCCATCAGAGGCCCGTGCCATCACTGAAAAAATGATTGACGCCGCCCGCGCTCGGGAAGCCGCGCGCAAAGCCCGCGAAATGACACGCCGTAAAAGCGCTCTCGACATCGCTGGCCTGCCTGGAAAATTGGCTGATTGCCAAGAAAAAGACCCTGCTTTGTCTGAGCTGTATTTGGTGGAAGGAGATTCCGCAGGCGGTTCCGCCAAACAAGCGCGCGACCGGCGCACTCAAGCGATTCTGCCTTTGAAAGGCAAAATTTTAAACGTGGAGAAAGCCCGTTTTGACAAAATGATTTCCTCCCTTGAAGTGGGCACCTTGATCACCGCTTTGGGTTGTGGCATCGGGCGAGAAGAATACAATCCTGAAAAATTGCGTTACCACCGTATCGTCATCATGACCGACGCGGATGTTGACGGCGCACACATCCGCACGCTTTTGCTCACCTTCTTTTTCCGCCAAATGAAAGAATTGATTGAGCGCGGATATATTTACATCGCCCAACCCCCGCTTTACAAAATCAAACGGGGCAAACAAGAAACGTATTTGAAAGACGACAGTGCTTTGAATGAGTATCTCCTGCAATTGGCCCTCGAAAATGCCGAGTTGAAGCCCACACCCAACACGCCTGGCATTTCAGGTCTGGCCCTGGAAACCTTATTAAAACAAGTCCAACACTCCGCAGAACACATCAAGCGCCTATCGCGCCGCTATCCTGAAGTCATTCTCTGGGCTTTGGCGCACCATGCCTTGGCCCCCACTGACTTCAAAAACAAAGCAGCGCTGGAAACCTGGTGGAAAGGCTTGTCTGAACAAATTGTGCTGTCTGCCAAATTAAAAGTGGAATTGTCTGTCGATGACAGTGAATCCGGCGTGTGTGTCCCCAAAGTCGCTTTGATTGAACACGGCATTGGCACCCAGTTTCTCTTCACTCAGCATTTTTTTGAATCGTATGAATACCAAGAAATCGCCCGCCTGATCAACGCTTTAAAAGATGTGGTTCACCCTGGAAAAAGCATTTTGGTCCGTGGTGAAAAACACCATGTGATCCATCACGTTCGCGACTTGATCGACTGGCTGTTCAAAGAAGCCAAGCGCGGCCAAACCGTCCAACGCTACAAAGGCTTGGGAGAAATGAATCCTGAGCAATTGTGGGAAACCACGATGGACCCCGCCGTCCGCCGGATGCTGCAAGTCACCATCGCTGATGCCGTCGCCGCCGACCAGCTCTTCACCACCTTGATGGGCGACGTCGTTGAGCCTCGTCGTGCATTCATTGAAAAGAATGCCTTGAATGTCACAAACTTGGACGTATAGAACTGAACCTGAATACCGATATAAAGGAGGCAATGGATGGCCGCTGCAGTTGATGTCAATGAACCTTGGCATCTCGTTAAAAAAACGCTCACTAGAAGTCCAGATGATTATATGGCTGTCGAGCATGTCAGCGGGTTTGAAAGGGACATCACACGTCCCTCTCCCATCGATTGGGGAGGCGCCCATGGGCTTGCTGGCTTGGTTTATGCGGGTCAGGGCTATCTCAGCAGTTCTGCCGAGACTCAATATGGCCTATTTAAAATTATATTGGGTGCCGCCGCAGGCATAGAGGCCGTTACTGTTTGCCCAATGCCAAAAGATGGGTCTTTTTCAGACCCCATCCCCTTGCGTGAGGAAGGGATGGAAACACTTTTTATTGCACATGGCCCTGGTTTTTTGGAGTTTCTTGCTAAGCAGTCATTACATGCCTGGCTCATGAAAAGTATTGTCGTATCCCCAACTCCTACACTGATTATGCAAGCCCTTAAGTCAGAAACCATTCGTTTTGCAGATATTGCCTGTCATCGCAAGAGAAACGACACCCCTGACATCAGTCTTTTCTTCTTCAGCCACCGAAGTCAACACAGTTTTGTCATCAGCGATACTGAACAAAGCAGATCTGACGCTTTAAAGACGATGCGCACGCATTGTGGGGAAGAGGCTTTTACTGAAGTGTATCAAAATGTTGTGATGACACCGCCACGCCTGACACCCAGTGAGGAAGATGAAATAGTCGCTGGGGTGCGTCGAGGAGGTGTGGGATTGAGGGCACCAAACCCAGTCTTTACCGCAAATCCCTTTAGTGTGGCTGCAGCCAGTGCTTCAACTGCTGACGCTGGCTGTGCTTCGGATGGAACACCAACGCCCTCTCCTCCAGCTGAGTCAAAGGAGGCTGATGGCGACGCAGCTTCTGTTATAGCCATGTCATTAACAGTGGCTGGCCTAAGTTTAAGACGTCCTCGTAGCAGACAGGATTTGTCCGTTATATCTGAAAGTGAGGAGTTGAGTGATGCATCGCCATCATACAGCAGCTAAAGAAATGACCTCTCCACTCGTAGAAAACCCAAGGGCTTTACGTGATTGGGTGAATACTCATTTTATTCAAGCGTATATCGACAATACCCGATCTGTCATGGCGGCCGCTTCCTGGTGGTGGCCTGCTTTGCATGGGTCCGCGGGTTTGGCTCGGGCACTGAAAATTCAGCGTGCCTTTTTAGACCGTTTTTCAAATGAAAAACTGACAACCATGCTTGCTCCAAAAACAGCGATGCTCTCTTTTCTTCGGCGTGCTGTTGCAGCGGAGTCAGGGCATGATTTTCATAGTGCAAAAACGTATTATTCTGCGGCCACCAAAGCCTTGGAAACACACTCCAGTGAACTGCCTGAACACTTCAATATTGAGCAAGCCTTAAGTGCCGCACTACACAATCCAGGGGCAAGTCTTGAAGAAGTGTTGGCAGCAGAGGGTTTTTTATAAATTCTGCAGCAGTGGTTTCAGCAATTTAGGGGTGGTGGCAATCAGCTGTTGGCTTTTCAAGACATCATCACTGCCTTTGAGGTCAGTGACCATGCCGCCGGCTTCGCGAACGATGAGCATGCCGGCGGCAACATCCCATTCACAAAAAGCATCGCAGAGAAACGCATCAAACTGGCCAGAGGCAACGTGGGCCAAGTCCAAGGCCGTGGAGCCGGTGCGACGCAGGGCGCCGATTTCGGGAAGGATTTTGTCGATTAACCCCTGGCAGGCAGACTGCCCTTCTGAGCCGCGCGGGGCATTACTGGTCATCAAAGCACCGCGCAATTGGGTCTGTCTTGAAACACGGATGCGACGCCCGTTTAAAGTGGCGCCTTCTCCACGAGAGGCTGCAAAAATATCCTGCGAAGCGGGGTTGTAAATCACTCCATGTTCAATCCGACCACGCACTTTCTTCGCAATTGAAATTGCAAAATAAGGGAAGCCATGAATAAAGTTCAAGGTTCCGTCAATGGGGT
>CAYGFJ010000087.1:0-6533 GCA_964349115.1 uncultured Francisellaceae bacterium | reverse complement strand
GGATAAATGGGCAAAATCAGGGGGGCGCACTTTCAGATGATAAGGCTTATTGGCGCCGTCTGAAATCAGATAAATACCAAACTCCCCTTTGGGATGTTCAGTCGCCACATAGACTTCACCGGGTGGGACGCAGTATCCTTCTGAAAACAGCTTGAAATGATGAATTAAAGACTCCATGCCTTCTTTCATATTGACACGAGAAGGGGGGGTAATTTTGTGATCGGCCAACATGACTTCACCGGGATTGGCTTGCAACCACTGTGCACATTGTGCGACGATTTTGTTGGATTCACGCATTTCTGCCATACGGACCAAGTAGCGGTCATAGCAATCCCCTTCTTTGCCGACGGGAATCTTAAAATCGAGAGAAGGATAGACTTCATAAGGTTGTTTTTTGCGAAGATCCCACTCCACGCCTGAGGCGCGCAACATGGGGCCGGTGAACCCCAAAGCGCGGGCTTTTTCAGGAGACACAACGCCGACACCGACGGTGCGTTGCTTCCAGATGCGGTTGTCAGTGAGCATGATTTCGTATTCGTCCATGCACTTGGGAAAACGCTTTGTAAAATCAAGAATAAAATCAAGCAGAGAGCCCTGACGATTGGCGTTTAATTTTTCGCAGTCTTTGGGGCTTTTGAAAGGGGAGGCTTGGTATTGGGGCATTTGGTTGGGAAGGTCGCGATACACTCCGCCTGGGCGAAAATAGGCAGCGTGCATGCGCGCACCGGAAGCGGCTTCATAGCAATCCATCAAATCTTCGCGTTCGCGGAAGGCGTAAAGAAACATCGTCATGGCGCCCAGATCCAAAGAGTTGGAGGCAAGCCACATCAGGTGATTCAAAAGGCGGGTGATTTCAGCAAACATCACGCGAATGTACTGAGCGCGAATGGGGGCATGGATGCCCAGCAATTTTTCGATGGCCATGACATAAGCGTGTTCATTGCACATCATGGAGACATAATCCAGGCGGTCCATATAGCCAATGCTTTGATTAAAAGGCTTGCTCTCTGCCAATTTTTCCGTTCCACGATGGAGGAGACCAATGTGGGGGTCAGCACGAACAACGGTTTCACCATCCAATTCCAAAACCAAACGCAACACACCGTGGGCAGCTGGATGTTGGGGGCCAAAGTTAATCGTGTAATTTTTAAATTCAGTGCTCATATCGATTGTCCTGTCTTATTACGCGGGGCACCAATATTCTCGGAGTAATTTCCACTTCGTCATAGATGACGCGGTTTTGTGCGGCATCATAGCGCATTTCAACGGTGCCAATGAGGGGGAAATCCTTACGGAAGGGGTGGCCAATAAAGCCATAATCCGTCAAGATACGGCGTAAATCAGGGTGGCCTTTAAAAATAATCCCAAACAAATCAAACGCCTCGCGCTCAAACCAATTGGCGCTGGGCCAAATTTCAGTGAGAGAATGCACTTCAGGCCAGGCCTCATCCAAAAAGCATTTGACCCGGACGCGTAGGTTTTCAGAATAAGACAACAAATGGTACACCACAGCAAAACGCGATTTTCCCTCCTCCCTCGCGGAGGAAGGAAGGGTGGAGGGGTACTCAAGATAATCAACCCCAGCCACATCCACTAATTGTTCAAAATGAAAGCTGTCTCGTAGGCTTTTAGCCACATCGAGCAAGGATTTAGGTGGGACAATGAGGGTCAGTTCATCATGATCGATGAGGGTTTCAGTCAGGTATTTTTTAAGCGCAGTGCTGAGGGCTTCTTGCAAAGAGTCCAGGGTCATTTTGAGCCCCGTGGGGTCGAGCGTTCAATTTTATTTTGAAGCTGAATAATGCCATACAATAATGCTTCAGCCGTGGGCGGGCAGCCAGGCACATAAATATCAACGGGAACAATGCGATCACAGCCGCGGACGACGGAGTAAGAATAATGGTAATAGCCGCCGCCATTGGCGCAAGACCCCATAGAAATCACCCATTTTGGTTCAGCCATTTGGTCGTAAACTTTGCGAAGGGCGGGGGCCATTTTGTTGCATAAAGTACCGGCGACAATCATCACATCTGCTTGACGAGGGCTGCCGCGAAAGACGACACCAAAACGATCTAAGTCATAGCGAGAAGCACCGACTTGCATCATTTCAACCGCGCAGCAGGCCAATCCAAAAGTCATCGGCCACAAAGACCCTGAGCGGGCCCAGTTGATCAATTCATTTGAGGTGGTGGTGACAAAACCTTGCTCTCCAAAAGGGTTTTTTATTCCCATTCCAAAGCTCCTTTTTTCCATTCATATACAAAACCCACAGCAAGGAGGGCAAGAAAAACACCAACGCCGACCAAGGCGCCATGAGGTAAGTGCCGCATTGCCAAAGCAAAGGGAAACAAGAAAGCCACTTCCAAGTCAAAGACAATAAACAAAATGGCCACCAAGTAAAACTTCACATCAAAGCGGGATCGCGCATCTTCAAAAGGGGGGAAGCCGCATTCATAGGGCGAATTTTTTTCAGCAGAGGGTGCATTGGTGCGCAACCACCAGCCCACCATCTTGCCTGCGACAACTGCGCCGATTGAGATGAGGCTTGCGATGATCAGGAAAATCAAGATGGGGAAATAGCTGTGTAACATCGTGATGGAAGCTCTTAATTAAAGGTTGCCGGGCATTCTAGCAAATTAAGATTCACTTGCCCAGGTTTGGAAGGCGGCCCAAATGGGGGGGCTGATTTCTGCGGGAAAGACCTGAGGGCAGGCTTGAATGACAGGGGCTAATTTTTGTTGATAAATGTTAGAAGCACGCTTTGCGCAGTTGAAGTCATTGAATCCAGGAATGCGCCAAGTGTAAAGCACTGCCCCTAAGAAAAGCGGGTTTGTGCGAAGACTGCTTGGCAGGGCATTCAAGGCGGCATTGAAATAATCCACAAGCATGACAGTGCCTTTGTCATTGCGTGTGTATTGTTGGCAATCATTGAGGGCAATATAGTTCGATGTGGCAGGAGGGCCGCCAGGGCAGCTGGTGCCCATGCATAAAAAACTGTTTAAAACAGTGGTGTCTACTGATTGCGGAGCAGCCTGTAAGCAGTTTGACGTTACAGTGAGGTCAGGGTTAACGGGGCTGGTCGGCGGGACAGTTGCGATATGGAGGTCATACTGCTCGACCGAGTCCCAAAGCGTTTGCGTTGCGCTTGCAGGTAAAACAAAAAGAATAGGGACGCCCAAGTTCATGCCATTTTCAACGGTGTGGTACACATCAGTAATGCCAAGAGAGCTGTTTGAGTAAGAAGTAAAAGGGTAAGGGCCATAGGCGTAGCCGCTATCTGATTCAGCAGATTCAAAATCATAAAGGGGATATAAAGCCACGACATTCGCTGAGGCAGGGGCAATGGTGTAGAGATTTTTGGCCGTAGTATTAGCATCAAACAAGAACAGGTTTTGGTTGTTTTTGGCAAGGGCTTCTGCAATATTTTTGAAAAAACTGTATTCAATACCAGTTGCAGTTTGATTACCATCCATTTGATTGATGGCCGGTTCATTGTCAAAACCAACGCCACCAATATTGATATTTTCATTGGCTGCGATGGTGGAGCCCATTTCAGTAGCCAGGGTGTTGAGGGCAGGTGCCAGATTGGGGTTGCTGGCGTTATAAAGCTTTTGGGTGTCTACCACCCACTCTGAATCATAAGACATCAGGGGGATGACATCAATGGCCTGACCCGCTGAGCCAGGCAGGGTTTTATAATAGCCGACAAGATCGGGGAGGGTAGTTTTAGTGCCCAAGTCATCCATGCCATTGATTTGTGGGACTGCACAAAAGGTGTAGAAAAACTCAATGGTGTTGCTGGAGCTGGGTGCAGATGGAAAGGCGCAGCCTTGGGTCAAGTCGGTATAAGGCGGAGCAACTTCAACTGTGGTGGAAGCATTCACTGCTTTTCCATTGGCAATGTCAGCAGATTCCGCAACGTTAATGTAGCCTATATCGGGAAAAATATACTGAATATTGCTTCTGGGGGCTGCTTGCAAATCATTTTGCAGAGAGGGCAATTGGCCGTTTTGGGCGTTGTACACATCGCTGGCGGCACTGTCAATGATGACTCCATTGCCTGGGGTGATGGCAGCAGCAAGACTGGTGGTCAATGCAGTGATGCTGGCGCATAGTAAGAATTTTTTCATCATGGGCTCCTTCTAGCAGGGATAATACAATACATTCTTTTCACTCATTTTTTTTGGCACGATATTTCTCTTTATGGCATGATAGCTGTCACCCTGCCATAAAAGAGAGGGCAAAGCAATGACAGGGCGCTCTGGGTTCAGCCGTTTTAATCATGGACATCACTCCGGATTGGTGATACTATTCCGGAACGTACTCCGGATTGGTGAGGTTTATTAATGTCCTTTCATCGCATTTTTAAATTAAATTTACCTGAAAAACAAAGTGCTTTCTTATGGGGGGCCCGTCAAACTGGAAAGTCTACTTTTTTAAAATCTCATTTTAAAGAGAGTTACTACATCGACCTCTTGCAGTCTGATGTTCATCTTGAATTAGCAAAGCAGCCCCATTTGCTGCGTGAACGGGTTTTGGGCCTGCCTCCTGCGGTTTTAAAGCACCCCATCCTGATTGATGAAGTACAAAAAGTGCCATTATTGCTGGATGAAGTACATTGGCTGATTGAAAATACAGAGGCATCGTTTGTTTTGTGTGGCTCCAGTGCGCGAAAACTCAAGCGAGGAGCAGCAAATCTATTAGGTGGACGGGCCTGGACCTTTGAATTTTATCCACTGACTTCGGCAGAGATTCCCGATTTTGATTTGCTCCATGCTTTACAAACAGGCTTACTGCCCAAGTGTTATCTCCAAAAAGACGCGAGACGCAGCTTGCGTGCTTACATCACCACTTACTTGAAAGAAGAGGTTGTGGCTGAGGGTTTGGTTCGCGAACTCGCACCTTTTGCACGGTTTTTGGAGTCTCTTGCTTTCTCCCATGGGCAGCTCACCAATTACGTCAATATTGCCCGAGACTGTGGGATTGATGCCAAAACAGTGAAGGCGTATTACCAGATTCTAGAAGATACGCTGTTAGGCTATTCTGTCGAACCTTTTCGCAAAATAGCAAACCGCCAAACCCTTCTCAGCATCCCAAAGTTCTACCTGTTTGATGTGGGGGTTGCAGGCTATCTTGCTGGACGCCATCTCACTGAATTAAAAGGCAGTCAGGCTGGCGAAGCTTTTGAGCACTTTATCCTGATGGAGTTAATCGCTCATCGCGGCTTGATGGAGCAAGACTACCCTATCAATTATTGGCGTACCAAAACCGGTCTCGAAGTTGATTTTGTTCTGGGGGGAGGTCAAGTGGCCATTGAAGTCAAACTTGACACTGCTGTCCCGGGCGTTGCCCTGAAAGGCCTCATTGCGTTTGCTGAAGAATATCAGCCAAAGCGCTCGATTGTGGTGAGCTTAGATCGCACAAAACGCCTGATCAACACCCCCCACGGCCCCATCGAAATTATCCCATGGAAAGAATTTTTAGCAGCGCTGTGGAGTGGACAGATATTGTAAAATCAAGCTATAGTCTTTTTTCAAACCTGCTGGGGAGTTACAAATTGTTTGCGCGTTCATCATGATGACAAGAGACAACACAACACAGCCTTGCTGCAGCCAACGACGCACCAATTTTTTGGTGTGGACGATCTTGATTCTCTACCCCATGGTGGGGATGGGGATTGACTTGATTGCGCCAGCCTTGCCTGACATCAGTCGCAGCTTGCATATATCGAGCATGCTCACCAAAAATCTGATTTCAGTGTATCTTTTGGGCTATGCTGTGGGCAATTTGCTGATTGGGTTTTTGTCTGATGCCTGGGGTCGGCGGCGTTTATTTTTGAGTGGAATTTTGCTGTATACCCTGGTGAGTCTCTTGCCTGTGTTTTTCCCGCATGTATTCATCTTGCTGACCACTCGATTTTTGCAAGGAGTGGGTCTTGCCTCTATGGCGGTTGTGGGGCGGGCTGTATTTTCAGACATCTTGCCAAAAGAACGCCTGATGCGTGTGGCCACCATGGTCGCAACCATGTGGGGGATTGGGCCCATTATTGGACCTGTCATTGGGGGGTATTTGCAGTATTACATCAACTGGCAGGCGTGTTTTTATTTTTATGCCCTGATGGGCGCGGTGAGTTTTGTGACATTGGCCTTTTTGCTGCCTGAGACGCATCACCAACGAGAGCCATTGAATATCCATCATATTGCGCGCAATTTTAAAACCATCGTGACCCACCGGGTGTTTGTTGGGGTGATTATTCTCATGGGATTTGCTTACGGGCTCTTAATTGCTTTTAACACTTTAGGGCCCTTTTTAATTCAAAACTACTTGGGCTATTCACCTGTTGATTTTGGACATATTGCTTTGGGAATGGGGGTCTGTTTTTTAAGTGGGACTTTTCTCTGTCGATATTTGATTAAGAAACACGAGGCGGACAAACTCTTTCACGTGGTTTTCCCTGTGATTTTGTTGCTTGCCATCACGACGTTGATTTTATCCCATTGGTGGAATGAGAGTATGCTTTTGATTATCTTGTT